>JAPULM010000056.1 GCA_027294925.1 bacterium | reverse complement strand
GGGGTAGTGATGTTCCAGACCATGCCCAGGTAGCGTTGGCGCGCCAGTGCGATGTCTTTGTCGCCTGCCCACCAGTCGAGCGCTTTGCGGTAATACGGCCAGGACCGGCTCCAGTCTCTCCGGGCCCACCAGAAATCACCGAGCGATTCATGCACCTCGGCCCAGACCCGATCATGGTCTTCAATATGCCGGACATCACGAACGAGCGCCTCAAGCTGTTGTCGCGCTTGATCCAACTTGCTGGTGTCCGCCTGACGGGTAGATGCGGCTGAACGCCAGTGGGTGTCTGCCAGACGGAAATCGACCCAGCCTGCCTCTGGTGGCGGTAAGGTCATGGTATCCGCTTGCTGATAAAGGTCGTGCGCCTCTTGGTAGGAGCGTTCAGTGTAAAATTTTTCAGCCTTAGCTTTTAGGGCCAGATAGTCGTTAGGCTGAGCAACGGCCAGTCCTAACAAGACAACAGACGCCATGGCTAGAAAAAACCAAAGGCGGCAGAGGTGAGTTGCCAGTTGAATGTTGCGTCTTATGGGGGGCGCCACTGCGGTCTCCTTCGCATCGTTCAATCTTTCTTTTAATGGTAGCACACCTCGCGCTTTACCGCGTCTCACGACGTGGCGTAGGCCTTCAACACGGCGCATGTAGGTTCGACTGCAGCCTTGACACGTCTGGCGGGGTCGCCTATGCTGCGTTTCAGATGATGATGCCGATTTAGCCCACTGGCAATTCTAAGTCAAGGATAGTGACCATGCAGACGGCAGCTTTTTTGGACTATCTCGAACGCGAAAAACAGTTTATTTTTGACCACTGTACGCGGTGCGGCAAATGTGTCGAGGTTTGTCCGATGCCGCAGTACGATGCGGCCGTCGCGCAGGCGGACCCGGTTCAGGTGGTGACAGGCATTATCGAATTGTTACGCGGTGGTGTTGGTTCTCCAGCAGCTCAGACCTGGGCCATGAGCTGCTCGAACAGCGGCCGCTGTATTCCGGCCTGTCCGGAAGGTGTTAATCCGCGCAAGATGCTGACCCTCGCCCGGCTGGCCCTACACCAGCAACGCTCGGCCGACGATCCTCAGGCTGCTCAGCAAGTGGCGCGGGACAGCTTTAGCGCCATGGGTGAGGCGATCCGTCTATTGCTAGGCATACAGTTGCATCCTGACGACATCCAACGTTTGCTGCCGGGCGCCATCTCGGAGCGCCAACGGCCTGCTGAGATCGTATTTTATTTTGGTTGTAACATTCTACGCACACCGACCATCGCTCTTAGTGTGCTGGATGTTCTGGATCGACTTGAGGTCGACTACGAAGTGCTGGGCGGAACGGGAAATTGCTGCGGCATCACCTTTATGCGCGGCGGTCAACCGGGCACAGCGCATGCTCAGGCGTCGCAAACCATGCACAATATGGCGGCATTCACGCCGCAGGAAGTGTTGACCTGGTGCCCGTCTTGCAACGTGCACATGCAAGATTTCGTCGTTGAGCCCGAAGCGCCCGAGTTTCCAATGCGGCATGTGACGGGATTTCTCGTCGAGCGCCTACCGGCGCTGCAACGACTGTTTACCCATCCAGTCAACAAACGCGTTGCCTTACACGAGCACCACGGTGTTGATGGGGTAGCCGAGGATGTCCGCCGTCTGTTGCAGGCAATTCCCGGCTTGGAGCTGGTGAACATCCCACAGTTGCACGATCACGGCCACCAGTGCTCTGGTTTCCGCAACGCACCCGCCGCCAAGGAAAATGTACACCGCACGGTGCTTGAGCAGGCGGCGGCGGCAGAGGTTGATGTGTTAGCCGATATTTATCACAGCTGCCACCGTGAGTTGGGTGTTGCGGAGCGCGACTACCCGTTTGCGGTGCAAAACTTCATCAGTCTGCTTGGCGAAGCCATGGGCGTTACCCGGCAGGATCTATATAAGCGCATGCTGATTTATCGTGATCTGGAGCGCATGCTGGCTGAGGCTGTACCCTACATTCAGGCCAACCAGGTGGATAGCGGATTGCTCCAGATTACCCTGTCGCAGGAATTTCAGCTCCAGTGACGCTGTTTTTTGTCAAAAGGCTAAAGATAGGCATTTATGATTGTTTGAAGAAACGTTTGTCTTTGCCAATCAATCCCCTGGGCTTGATGGTAATGCGTCGTTCCTGATCCTGGACGGTATAGCCAATTCGGTAAGCCTGTTTGCCATGCGATTGTATGATGGAGATGGCCTGCTCTGCTGTCTCATCAGGCACGATAATACAAAATCCAATGCCCATGTTGTAAACACGGAACATCTCTTCGTCACTGACCTTGCCAAGCTCCTGCAAGAGGGCAAAAATAGCCGGAGTTACCGGTAAATCCTCAATAACATAACCCACCTCCGCCGCCACTCGAGTGAGATTAAGGAAGCCATCGCCGGTAATATGCATGAGCGCCTTCAGCGGAATGTTTTGATCGAGTAGCTGCAGCACTTCTTTGACGTAAATATGCGTCGGCTTCAGCAATTCCTCGCCGAGCGTACAGTCGAGGGGCGTCAACGAAGACGTCACGCTATGATCATTCCACTCGAAGAACACCCGCCGCGCCAGAGTCAGGCCGTTGCTATGAATACCGTTGCTTTCGATACCGATGAGAACGTCACCAGGCTGGATATCCTGCCCGATAATAATTTTGTCCAGCGCAACGGTACCCACCGCGGTGGCCGCAAGATCGAAGCCAAAACCTTCCCGCTGGCCTTTGATAATATCGCGCAGTTGCGCGACCTCGCCGCCGGCGATGGAAATGCCGGCCTGTTCGGCGCCATGGCGTAGCCCCTTGCCGATCGCCTCTAGCATGTCGGGATGTGGCTCTTGCAGAGCTAAGTAGTCGACCATTGACACCGGCCGGGCGCCAACGCAGATGAGGTCATTGACGTTCATGGCGACACAATCAATACCGACGGTGTCGTATTGTTGCATCATTTGCGCAATGATCACCTTGCTGCCAACCCCGTCAGCGGCAATGGCAAGTCCGATGCCGCCGAGATCAATGACATTAGCAAAATAGCCCACATCGAGCAGCACGGAACCGATGCCGCCACCAGTTGGCCAGGTCTGCCGAACTTGCTGCACCAGGCGTTTGAGCGCGATATCCGCTTGCTCCGTATCAACGCCGGCGCTCTGATAGGTTGGCGGGTTGTTTGAGGTCATCTCCGTCGTCCCGTTCGGGTTTGATCTGTCGGTGAATGAGAATTACAGCACGCTTCCCTGTCCCCCTTGCGAACTCTCACTAGTTGCAAATGGCGTATCACCTTTGAAACAAGGAAATCTCCCCCGCCAAACTGGCGGGGCAATTGCGGTACGCAGTACTTAGGAGCGAGGCGAATAAGGGGTCGGACGTAAGATCGAATGACGGCTGAGACGCACGAGTGCCCCATCCATCTCTGACGCAGCCCGCGCCCGTTGCCAGTCGGGATCGACTTGAAAGGCGGCCCAGCTCTTTTCTCGCTCGCCAAGATCAGGGTAGCCTAGCATATAAATTAGACGGTTGCTGGTACCCACATCATCGACCCAATAGGCAATATTTTCGATACCGTGTTTTTCGAACAGTTTCATGGTGTGGTTGGCAAAGCGGTCGTGCAGGGCCGGTAATTTGCCGGGCATCGCATCGTAAATGCGTAACTCCTGCACATTGGAAGTGAGATGGGGTTCAGGCGAGTACGGGGTGGTGCGCATAAACGTGTTAAGCACCTGCGCTACGATCGGCCCGTTAGCCTCGGTTTGTGAGCGTACCTGATGCCAGCCCGCATTGGCCTGGAAAGCGCCCCACTTGGCTTCGCGGTCCGCCATGCTGTCAAAGGTAAGGATGTAAGTCAGTTGATTGCTGGCGCCGATTTCATCCGTCCAAAAGCCCAATATGCCGATGTCGTGCTGGTTAAAAAAGCCGATGGTGTAGTTGGCAAAACGATCGTTAATGGCCGCTAACCTGCCGGGCACTGTTTTGTAAATACGCATCTCATAGAGCATCTCGCGTTTCCTTACTATCGTCTAGGGCGTTGTGTACCGTTTGATTCCCAGTCTTTGTTTGAGAGAACTGCCCACGTGTAAAGGACACAGAGTAGGCGAAGCCGCCACCGGCGTCAAGTCCGAACACGGGAGGACAGCAATTACCGGTCAAGATCACAAGTTGCCTTTTCAAGACACGGTATGAGCTCGACGTATGGCCGCCTGTCCGTTTTGCCGGCATGGTGCACTGCGGATCATTGCCGCCATCACTCATGAGGAGGTGACTACCCGCCGGCGGGCGACGCTGGGATGCCCCCAGGGTGTTTTCCGAGGTTGCGCTGGGGAGGGGCGACCGCTAAAATAGTGTTTGTTTTACCTATCCCCTGGCCGTACAACGAGGTGACTATGCGACGATGCTGCAAGCGCTTTGGGTTCGTAACCACATGGCTCATCGTGGTGTTGGTCACCGGAGGTGTGCCGCAGGCCAGCCGTCAAGACAACGCTGCTTCGGCAAAGTTTGAGACCATTGTACTTGGGGCCGCAGGGGGATTACAGGAACAGAATCTGACGGCCTATCTCCTGGCTCCCAAAGGAGATACCAATTTTATCGCCCTTGATGCCGGCACGCTGTTATCAGGTATCATGACAGCGAAATCTCTGGGCAGTTTTGACCAGATTCGCGTTCCTCCAGCCTCGACCTTCACCTTGGCAGGATGGGTGCTCAGAGAGCATATCAAAGCCTACTTGATTTCCCATGCCCATCTCGATCACGTCAGTGGTTTGATCCTCAACGCTCCGGAGGACAGCAAGAAGACCATTATGGGGCTTGCTCCCACCATCGATACCCTACGGGACCACATATTCAACTGGCAGGTATGGCCCAACTTCGGCCATACAGGGAGGGAGCCTCGTCTGCATACGTACACGTATGTGCGCTTGACACCCGGCCAGGAGTATCCCATTTCTGGCACGGCTATGACCGCCAAGGCTTTTCGCCTCAGCCACTCGCGTGGGTATCCGTCGACCGCCTTTCTGATTCAATCGGCGGGGTTTTTCGTCTTG
The DNA here is from genome assembly GCA_027294925.1 of bacterium. The sequence continues at coordinate 23,032 of JAPULM010000056.1, read as the reverse complement.
TACTGTGGAGACACCGGGCCGGATGCGGTGGAAAACAGTACCAATCTGCACGCTGTCTGGACAAGCATCGCGCCTCTGATACGAGCCCAGAAACTGCGGGCGCTCTTCCTAGAAGTTTCGTATCCGGATGGACGGCCAGATCATCTGCTGTTTGGCCATTTGACACCCTCATGGCTATTGAAGGAGTTGAGACGTCTGGCCCGGATGGTGCATCCAAAGAACCCGCAGACCGCGTTGGCACGTCTGACGGTGGTGGTGACCCATATCAAACCGTCCTTCAAGCGAGGGCCAGCGCCCAGGGATACCATTACGCAACAACTGAACGCCTTGAATGATTTGGGGGTACGATTCGTCATGCCTCGACAAGGCCGACGCATTGAGTTTTGATCGCGCCTGTAAGGGGGACAACCGAAGCAGCGCGGGTGTCCTTCATGGGCATTGCAACGCTGGGATGCCCCCAGGGTGCTTTCCGGAATTGCGCTCGGCAGGGGCCACCGCTAAAAAAGCTTTGTTTTACCTATCCCCACCAGAGCTTCGAGGCGTCAGCGCTGAACGTGTCTCCGTCGTGTCCATCACAGCCTGCGCTTCGGTATTGCACACGGATTGGCAGAAGCCGGGGCTGATATTGTGGTGGCGGAGCGCAATTCTGCAAAGAATGCGCAAGCCGTTGCCGCCTTGCAAGACATCGGTGCCAAGTCGCTGGCTGTGGTCACCGATTTGAATTGCTGCAAAATGATAGTATGGTAATATATGCGAAACACTCTTGTCGCGCTTCAACCGACCCCTTGTGCGGAGATGCCCATGCTTGAGTATAAACCAAACATCGTTTTGTCTAACAAGGAATATAGAGTCATTGGTAAACGGCCGATCCGTCATGACGGGGCGGAAAAAGTCACCGGTCACGCGCGCTATGGCGCCGATGTCAATTTGCCGGGTATGTTGCACGGTAGGATTCTGCGTAGCCCACACTCGCATGCCCGCATCAAGTCGATTGACACCCGGCATGCAGAGGAGTTGCCGGGGGTGCATGCGGTAATTACCTCGGGCGATCTGGCGCAGCCTTCCAGCCGCATCGTCGATTTGGCAGAAGGCGTCATGCATAATATGCGTTTTCTGAGCAACAATATCATGGCTGGTGACAAGGTGTTGTACAAGGGGCATGCGGTTGCCGCCGTCGCGGCGACCAGTCCGCATATTGCTGAGGAAGCATTGGTGCTGATCGAGGTCGAGTATGAACCGCTGCCGCCGGTTTCCAATGCCATTTATCATGCCATCGGCGTTCGTATTAATGAACTGCCGATGTCGCCGGGGCGGGTCCATGAAGCGCTATGGAGCAAGAACGGCGCCAAACAAAACGGACATTCGTAATGCCGGAAGTATGGCTTCCCCCTCGCTTGCAGCGTCTAACTGGCGGCCAGCAACAGGTGCAGGTCGAGGGGCAAACCGTGCGTCAGATCGTCGATAATCTGGAACGCGCCTTCCCGGGCATCAAGATGGAACTCTATGATGAGGAAGAGGACATCATCATGCCCGGTATGTCTGTCATTGTCGATGGTGAGACCAGTCAGCTAGGACTACTTGAGCATGTACGGTCGGATAGCGAGATTCACTTTCTCCCGGCCCTCGGCGGTGGTGTGTAAAGTTGGACGTTGTTGGCGGTAAAAAAGATTGGGGGACGCAGCCGTGGCAGGCGAGAGCTAGAGCGACGCGATATGACGTGCCAGTCGTTTGCGATTGTCAGCGTCTTTCAGGTCGCAAAATGCGCCGCCGATGGAAAAATCTTGCACGTGTTTGACCTGTAGCGACGCCCATATTTCTGAGCCTCCCTCATCGTCCAAGACCAGGTTGATTTTCAGGACTTCGCCTACCTGAACATAATGTGGCGTTTTTGTCCTCAGTTTTAATCCCGTCATTGAGATGTCTTCGACGGTGAAGAATCCGTGTGTATCTGATTTCTGGCCTTGAAATTTGATATACGCACCCGTGAGGGCTGTTTTCTTACGTGAGTATCTACGGGTGTCAACGGCGACTCGAAACGCGTGTCCGCAGGCGCATTTGGTTTTCAAGGCTTTATGAGCTTCCACATGGGATTCTTTGAAGGCTGACACATCCACGTTCTTGCGCTTTCTGCACTGAGGGCATGCAATGGTAACTGTGCCATCTTCGTCGGGGGTGACGATGAGCGCCGAATTCAGATCACTTATTCCGTCCTTACGCGGCTGCGGCATATTGATATCTGAGGCTACGGTTGGTTCTGAACTGAGATTGCTCACTTTGTCCTCATATTGCATCAGGTTGCTGGGCATAGTCGATAGTTAGGTATCGGTAAATGATAGAAAACCTTGAGCAACAACAGGACGACTAGTACGAGTTTAACAGGACAGGTTAAATTCCATCTCGTCTGCATCTTTGTCATACTGGACAGTCGAGGCGTAATGTGCGCCTTTGGGGTGCTGCCAGTTTAGCCTACGGAAAATACGGTAAGGCGTTTAGATGCGTCTTCAGGTGATAACGTCTGAGAGGGAGAGATAACAATGGCAGTTGGGAAATTCCCCATTGAGGCAAGCCATATCATGATGTTTGCGCGAGCCGTTGGCGACGCCAATGAGATTTATGACGATGAAGACTATGCCAAAAATACCGAGCCCGGCTCTATTATTGCGCCACCAACGTTTGTACAGGCCAGCGCGCAATTCGACCCGGACTATCGATTACGGCCTAAAATCGGTCAGGCCTGGTTTGGTTCCGGAAAAGATCCCACTGGCGTACCGCCGGACACCAACGGCGGCGGCGGTGGGCTGCATGCCGAACAACACTATGAATACCATCGTCACATCAAGCCCGGTGATGTCTTGACTGCAACGGTAAAACCTGGCGAAACCTGGGAAAAACAAGGCCGTCGGTCGGGCAAACTTATCTTTACTGAAACTATTACGGAATACCGAGACCAAAATGGCGAACTCGTCATTACCGCCCGTGGGGTTGGCGTGCGGACGGAACGCCCCGTCGATCAGAGCTAATACGGTGTACGGTAACTACCCCGCCAGTTTGGCGGGCTAAAGTCTGTTGATTGCAAAGGTCATCCGGCGTTTGGAACCGCTCAAGGATTTCTGCCCGACGGTATGAGGAGAGACATCATGGCGCTATCGGCAAGCCAACTTAAAGTCGGCGATACACACGAAGAACAAGTTGTGGACAACCTAACCAGAACCCAGATTGTTCAATACGCCGGTGCTTCCGGTGATTACAATCCGATCCACTCGGATGGGGTGTATACCACCAAGGTCGCCGGCTATCCCTCGGTATTTGCCCACGGTATGCTGAGCATGGGCATGACGGGTATGATGCTGACCAATTACGTTGGCGATGGACGCTTGACCAAGTTTGGTGTTCGCTTCACGCGTCAGGTTTGGCCTGGCGATACGCTAACCTCTAAAGCGATTGTGGACGCCCTACGGGATGAAGGCGGTGAACACTTCGTCGATCTAAAAGTGTCTACCGTGAATCAAGACGGGGTTGAGGTGGTTAGCGGCTACGCGACAGCTAGAATTGACCCTTAGCCATATATGTTGCCAAGGTCTTTTGTGGCAAGTTGCCCAAATTAAACTTGGGTGATTTCGTTATGCAACGGTTCCGCCTGTGCCCATCGCTTCAGGTTATTCAGGAACAGATGATCCGCCCGGCTCCCATTACCCGCCGAGGCCGCTGAGTCATGTGGTGAGATCAGTACGTTGGGCATATCCCACAACGGTGAGGCTGTAGATAGTGGTTCCTGCGCGAACACATCAAGATAGGCGCCGCCAAGATGGCCGCTGGACAACGTTGCGATGAGGGCTGCTGCATCGATAATCTCGCCACGTGCGACGTTTATGACGTGCGCACCGGGCGGCAACATGGCCAAGCGCCGGGCGTCTAGGAGACCGTGGGTCTGTGGTGTCAGTGGGCAAGCAATGATCAGCCAATGGGCACGCGGCAGAAGCATATCTAAGTCACCGGGTGGATGCATCTCGTCCACATGATCTTGCGGGGTGACGGAACGTCGACGTACCCCGATAACGTGCAGCCCGAGGGCACGTGCCAAGCGAGCGATTTCGTTGCCAATAGCGCCGACACCTAGCACCAGAAGCGTCTGATCTTGCAGGTCGACCGGTGTTCGAGGTCCGCAATGTGGCGACCAAGCATGCTGTCGTTGGGCGTCGAGCCAGTGTAGGAAACCTCGGCTCAGAATGAGCATGCCGCCAATGGCGCTTTGGGCGATCGGCGTTGCCGCTGTGCCCGACGAATTGCTTAACCGGACACCGTTGGCAAGTAGTTGTTCATACACTGGTAAATCGGTTCCGGCATGCCCAACGTGTAGCCAACGCATATGGGGCGCACGAGTCACAGCTCCGAAAAAACGCCGTACTGCGGCGGCGTCCTCCCGAATAGCGGCAGAAAAATAAGCGAGTGTAATACGCGCTAAGACATCGGCGGCTATACGGCCTTCCGATGGTAACACGAGGCGTTCAATCGTGATCCCCGTTTCGTGTTCAATATGTGTCACTGCTGCTGCATAACGGTCAAAAAATTCGTCATCGGCCAGTAAGCCCGACATGCTAGACACTCCTCTGGCTTGAATGGAAACCATCTATGGTGCAGTATAGGTGCCTGCGCTATCGTCGTGCAACTGTTGCGCTATTGGCAATGATACGTATCACCTGGCTCACTCGGGAACCTAAGCGATGTATGGTCTTTTACACTGGCCCAACGGCAGGCCAACTGGTGCGTGATAGCGATGCCTATCGCCTGGATGTGTAGACGGAGACAAGTGGATGGCGGTGTATGGCTTGACAGGCGGTATTGGCGCCGGTAAATCGACGGTGTGTCAATTGTTGCAAGAATTGGGCGTTGCCGTGGTGTTTGCCGATGACGTCGGCAGGCAGGTGGTTGCCAGGAGCAGCAACGGGCTGGCGACCGTGGTGGCGGCATTCGGCGAGGAAATCCTCGACAACAACGGCGCACTCGACCGTAGAAAATTAGGGTCACTTGTCTTTAGCAACCCGGATAAGCGCCGTCAGCTGGAAGCCATCCTGCACCCGTTGGTCAAACAACACAGCCAGGCCATGTTCCGGGAACTGTCCGACCAAGGGCAATCCATCGTCGTGTATGAATCTGCGCTTCTGTTCGAGAGCCAGCGGCACCACGAGATGCAAGCCAATATTATGGTTACTGCCAGCGAAGCCCAACGCGTGGTGCGTGTGCAGCAGCGTGATAGCTGCACCGAAGAAGATGTACGGGTTCGCATACGAGCCCAGATGGACGAAGCAGAAAAACGCCGTATGGCCGACTATGTGCTTGACAATAATGGTGATATCGAAGACCTCCGGCAGCGAGTGCAGGCGTTGGTGGCGACGCTGCGGGCGTCTGCCGAGACATGATCACAGGACTCAGAAGGGCAAGGCTACAGACCTAAAATGCCTGAGCTTCCCGGCGATCAGCGGTTTGGTATGTACGGATAGGCGCTGTCTAAGCATGAAGCGTGAAAAAACCGTATTCTGGCTCTATACCTCGCTGAACGGGACGGCGCTCATTTCCGGTCAGCAGATCTTCACCCGCTGGGACAGACCGGGGGGCGTCTTTCGGTATAAATGGGATACCGGCGTTGTCGGGCGGTTTAGTCAGCAGCACTGTTTCTTCCGCAGCCTGTCACCGGCAGATATCTACCTGTCAGAGGTTGATAGAGTCCGCAACTTTGAAAACCAGCGACGTTCCCTCTACGCCATTGACCAGGTCGATTTACGGCACAACATCCTCGTTGTGCGCGCACCGAAAAGTGTCGCCCCGTGGCCGCAACGACTGATTTACTCCGCCCAAGCCTACGGACATCCGTGGTATTTTGACCTTGAGCGCACCAAACAAGACAACGCGTATCTCGCAGACATACCGTTTCCCGGTAACGTGCGCCTATCGGTGTACTTCGTGACTGTGCCGAAAGCGGTATGGGACCGTTCGTTTATGGAGGTGAAGGTCTACGAACATCTAGTGGGCTTGCCGGGCGCCAAGGTGTTACCCGCCACCACCGCTATCATTGATGCAGACAATACCCGGACGATTGCGCTGTCGACCGTGCTGCCGAGTGACGATGCGGTGGAGCAATCCTTTGCGCTAAAGGGCGCCTGGGGCACGGCTAACCCCACTATCGTCGGCGTGCATTGGAATCGAGAATGTCTCTTCCTGAGCGCAAAAATACCAAAACGGGTGCATGTGGAGGTTGTCAAACAGACGGTCGTTTTTACTTACGCGAAGCTGGCCCCTCTCTAACGTTCACTGGATAGAGAAGTCTATTGTTTAAGCCGCAGGGCACGTTTCCAGGCTTCCTCGGTTGCGATGTCCTGCGTCCAGGGCCGCATCACGGCTGCCGCGTGAGCATCTCGCGCATATCGTTCAAGCGGAAATCGCTTTAGGATAGCCCGACCGCCACAGATTCGGATTGCGGTTTGGGTCACCTCGACCACGGTTTGTTGAATGGTAACATGAGCCGCGAGTGCCCGCTGGATAATCTCATACGTCGGCTGCAGACCGGACTCCGATATCGATCGATAATAAAGGGCTCTAGCCGCTTCAAGCTTAAACAACATCTGGGCGACGGCATGACCTTTTTCCGAGCTGACCTCGCTTTTAGCCGGCGCCCCTTCGAGGTCGCCGATAAGATAGGCAACCGCATCGTCATACGCCTTCTGCATCAATCCCAAAAAGGTAGCGGAAAACGTCAGCGGAGCATGGGCCGATGAGACATACAGCTCGCCAAACATGCCGGGCGGGAGAACCTCCCCATCATCCGGTACAAACACATTCTCCAGCACCATATCTCGGCTCACGGTCGCTCGCATCCCGATCGGATCCCACTCGCCTTGGAACGAGACGCCAGGCGCCGCTCGGGGCACTTGAAGATAGAGGGTGCGTTCGATCCACGGCGCATCGCTGATTAATAGGGCAGGGGTGGCATAATAGTCTGCTGCAGCAGACAGTGACACGAAGAATTTGCGGCCATTAACGACATAGCCGCTATCCACCTTTTTGGCCGATGTCCCGAAGCGGCGCCCGCCTACACCAAATGATTTGTCCGTCTCGCCGAGCTCGACCGGCTCACTATGCGGTTGGCCGTAGAACACGCCATCTTCCACCACTTCCCGAAATTTTGCTGCTCGCAGCACTTGGTGTCGGGCGCGTTTGGTGTCGTCCATCGGATGGCGATCGGCCAGTTCCCCCATCATTAACATCGACAAACAGTGCATATTAAAGGTCAGCGCGGTTGATGCATTGCCCTTGGCAATCTGCTCACTGACCAGGCAATAGGTCTCGAAATTGGCCCCGAGTCCGCCAAATTCTTCCGGCACACAGAGACCGAGAAAGCCGGCGTCGCGCAGGTCATCATAATCTTCGAACGGAAACGTCGCGTCGCGGTCAAATCGATAGGCCCGAGGGGCGAAGCGCTCTAAGGCCAGGGTTCGGGCTCGGTCGATCAGATCGTGCTGTCGGGCGGTGAGTTGCATATCCATGATGACCGATCTCCTTGTCTGTTAACGAACCAGACTGACTATCGAAGCTCCCAAAATAGCCATCGACGCCGTATCCTGCACATAGCCAATCACGGCGCTCATTTCCATGTTCACATCGGGTATGTTGACTTGCATCAGCTTTGCTTTACCTGCCTCCAGCTGTACCGTCCCAAACCACCGTACAACATTGTCATGGGAAAGCGTTCGGCCGCTATTTTCGCCTCGAGGCACCTCCGTCACCAAGCCCCATTCAACCAGCGCCACATGTAAAACCGTCTTTTCCGGCACATCTCCGACCTTGTATTCCACCACCAAACGACCCGCAGCTGTCTCAGCTCGCAACTCAAGCCCGACTACGGCCGGCCGGCTTAGCGCCCGACTAATATTGGCACGGGCTTTTCCTTCATCAGAGCCAACAAAAACATTCGTCCCATTGACAATCATTTGAGGGGTATAGACATTGCCTGACAGCTTCCTGGCGTACGCCTCCTGGCGACGGGAATACGCCGCATCGCTAAACAGATCAGCCCAACCCAAATAATTCCAGTAATCCACATGAAATGCTAAGGGGAAAATACGCTGCCCCTCTTTACGCGCCTGTTTTGCAATTTTGCCGAGCAACCTGTCGGCAGGCGGGCAACTACTTCAGCCTTCCGAGGTAAACAGCTCCACCACGGCAAAAGGCAAGGCTGCAATACCGCTGGATTGCTTGTCTGCCTCCGACGCCCATACCAAGCTACTGGTAAACAGCGTCACCAACATAAGCGTAAAAGTGAATCCTTGTTTTATCATGCATCGCTCCTTCCCGCTTCAATTCCTCTTGAGGCGTTCGCCTATTTTCTTTTGCTTTCATACCGTTTAAGCGCACGTGTATCGTATCACGAGTCATGGATGGATTTCTAGAGGTTTCGTGTGGCGTTTGGCTTGCAAAAAATAGCTTTCCTTCTATTCTATCTTGACGGGTAGAGCATTACTGGCACAATGTAAGAAGCAAAACATACGCCCTATTCGGGAGAAATAAATATATGCGCCTTGTTTTAACGCATGCCAACGTCATTGATTGCATCAATCCAAAGCCGCTTGCGGACGCCAGCCTGGCCATTGAAAACGGGCGCATCGTTGACGTACTGGACGCCAACCATACGCCAGACACGCGCCATGCACAGGTGATCGATCTGCAGGGCGCTTATTTGCTGCCTGGCCTGTGGGACGTTCACATCCACCCCGACTATCTCGCTTCGACCGGGGCATCGGTGGTGCAACAAACGGTGCAATTCGGCAATCGTTTGATGGCATGTCTGACCGAGGCCGGGATCACCGGGGTACGCTGCGCCGGCGCCTCGCACTTCATGGACGTGGCCTGGCGCGATGCTTTTAATAGCGGGCTATACGTCGGACCGAGAGTATTTGCCTGTGGCCATTTCTTAACCACCACCGGCGGGCACTTTTTAACCTCAGGGCATGCGAGGGAGTGTGACGGACCATACGGGTTTGTACAGGCGATTCGTGAACAGATCAAGCATGACGTGGACCACATCAAACTCAACCTCTCCGGCGGTATTATGGGACCATCCTGGGATCGACACTGGCATTCGTTCCTGCTGCAAGATGAATTGAAGGCGGCCTTTGCCATGTGCCATCAGCGCGGTTACAAGGTGATGGCACACGCCACCAATCCGGAGGCAGTGAAAGCGGCGATTCAGCTTGGGACGCACAGCGTCGAGCACGGCTACATCATGGACGACGCCTGCATTGAGCTGCTTCTAGAACATGACGTCTTCTACGTGCCGACCCTAGCGATTAGTCACCTGACGCCTGAGCAGGCAAGCGATGCGTGGGAGGAACGTTGGGTCGAGCAACGCAATTTAACCGTTGATCTGTGCTGCCGGGCGAACGCCGCGGCAGATGAACACCGCCAGTGGTTCCAACGGGCCCTGGAGGCCGGCGTCAAAATGGCGCTGGGGTCGGATATTCGACCGCTCAAAGAAGCGGCTTTACTGGAAATAGGTTTGTGGGTCAAAGCCGGCGCAACGCCCTGGCAAACCCTGCTTGCGGCGACCAAAAACGCCGCCGAACTCTGCGGGGTAGGCGATGATCTCGGTACCATCGAGGTCGGCAAACTGGCCGATCTGATCGTGGTGGCAGACAATCCCCTGACGGATAGTCGCAATTTGCGTCAGCTACTCTTGGTGCTTAAAGAGGGACGCATCGTGTCTGACAAACGTACCGCCTGACAAGCTGACCATTGTCAACCCATTCACCCTGCCCTAAACTTTAGCAACCACGTCCTCGGCGATCATCTGAAGGTAATCAATGCGGGCCTGCACATCCGACGGTAAGCTATAGATGGTAAAGCCAATACGATCGAGCCCCAGCTCGTCGCGCGCCTGCTGAAGGGTTTCCACACAGTCCTGCGGCGAGCCATAGATGGTCCAGGCATCCAGACCTGATTCGAAGTCCAGTTGCAACGGCACCATAGACTGTTCTTGCATACGCCAACGTTTATAATTGGCAAACGTTTTGGCAACATAATCCTGCCCGCGCGCCGCGGCATCGGCTTTATCTTTTCCAACGATCAAGCAACGCGAGGCGCCGATGATACCCATGTCCGTATGCTTAGCCTGCTGCCGTGTTTCCTTATAAACGCCAACCAGCTCATTGATGTCATGCCAGGCAACCTGCGGTCCCAAGAAAATGCCGTCCGCCATGCGGGCCGCACGTCGCACCGCACCCTTACTTTGCGCCCCGACTTCGATCGGCGGGTGTGGTTTCTGATAGGGTGGGAAACCCATTCGAGCCTTGCTCAGGGTGACATATTGGCCGTTGTAGGTCACCTCTTCGCCGGCCCACAAGCGTTTCATCACCTGCAAAGATTCTTCGAATTTCGGCACCCGATCACGGCGTGTCAGGCCAACCACCTCAAGTTCCTCTTCGCGGTAGCCAATGGCCACACCCAAGGTCAAACGGCCATGCGTCAAATGATCGAGGGTAGCGATGTTCTCGGCCACCTCAACGGCATTGAGCAGAGGTAGCAGCAATACCGAGGTCTTGATGCGCATGTCCCCGATTTCAGGCGCCAGGCGCGCCACCAGCGGATACGGCTGCGGCCATAGGGTGGGATATGACAGCCAGTGATGCGGCGTCGACACCCAGGCATAGCCCATCGTTGAAGCCGCTGCCACCACTTGGATGACCTCATCGAGAATCTGCGTTGGGGTCCGATCCGGCGGGCTGAAAAATGCGGTTAAGTGAAAACCTAGTTGCATATGTATGGATCCGTTGACCACCATCCCAACTTCCCCCCGGCCCTCTCTCCCTAGGAAAGGGCCGGGGGAAGGGGTATGAGTCGGTATCTAGTTAAGATTATAGAGTTTAGTGCAGTTGTCCCACAGGATTTTCGCCTTTGACTCACGGCTAACTTCCGGGATATTCATGAAACGGTCAAACGCCTCTGGAAAGGGCGAGTCGAAATGCGGAAAATCGGATGAAATGACAAAATTTTCATCGCCCACGTTGGCAATGGTGCCTTTTAAACTCCACTCATCCACCTCAACGGCGCTGTAGCACTGACGGCGCCAATATTCCACCGGCGCCATGGTGACGTTTTCAGCTAAGCCGGGGGCCGTATCACGGAAACGCTCCCATTCTTCTTCCAGGCGAAATAGCCAATAGGGAACCCAGGAACAACCGGCTTCCAAAAATGCAAAACGCAGATCCGGATGGCGCTCCATTACACCGCCATATAGCAGTTCCATAAAGGCCACCGGATGTTCGATGCCGCGTCCACTGGCATGCGCCAACAGTACACTGTCTTTGTAGCGGTCTTTAAGATGCACCTGCCGCGCACCGTGGAATGCCACCGGGACATTCAAGTGTTCGCATTCCGCCCAGATCGGTTCATAGATCGGATTGTCAAGACGCACGTCTGAGCGGCTACTCCCCGGCGTGATACTGACGGAGCCAAGTTCGGTCACCACCCGGCGGACTTCTTCAACAGCCGCGGGAATGTCGGTGATGGGAAGAAGTGCGTTGTGTTTAAGGCGGCTGGGGTCGGTCTGGCAAAAATCGTGCAGCCAGTCGTTATAGGCCCGCGCCAGACCCATGGCGGCCTCCTTGGGCACATGGGGGTCCTGCCAGCCACGATTGCCGAAGGTCGGAAATAAGATAGCCACATCAATCCCTTCAGTCTGCATGGCGCGCAATTGACCGGCCGGATCAACATGCGAACCGTCGTCGCACATATAGGGCTCGTAGGTCGGGAAACGGCGTTGGCGGATGAGGCTATCCGGCGGTGGCGGGGACTCTTCGGACCTGATTTCTTGACCGCCAACCGTAAATGTACCCCGGTTGCGTAGCGGGTGATCCTTGCCTGGCGTACCACTCCAGCGTGGCACCCATTCTTTATACTTGGGATCGACATAGTTTTCCCACAGGTCCACCGGTTCACACAAGTGCATGTCGCTATCGAGCCACTTCAAGCCGTACTTAGCCATCACCTTCTCCTTTGCTGGTGGTGAGTAGGCCTCACCCAAAGCACCCCTGACTCGGAAACATCCGGGCCATCTGATATCTGCGCCCAGCATACGCCCGCCTGATTATGGATGTCAAGCACCCAGCCTTAAGCTACGCTTGTCGCCCAGTTTAGAACCCGTTATGATCAGGCGTAGCGTATGGCGCAGGGAGTTGCAGTGGCACTCAGCAGGGCGTGGGCATCTTACGACGCGGCCAACACCTTGAAGTTCAATACCCTACGCCATGCCTCAATGAGAACCAATAACCCATTAACGGTCAGCCATAATCTGTCAAGTGTACCGCCGGGTAGCCATCGCACATCACCATAATCAACCACATCCCACCATAGATGGCTGGCCAATCCCAAGCCATAACCAATGGCCAATGTTTGTAGAAATACACCTTGATGTCGAACCAAGCACAGCAGGATGAGGAACGACAGCCCGCTGTGAAAGAGAGGGTTGCGATGGCAACCAATACCACAAAGCCGGATATCGAGATCCGGAAAAACGGTACCGAGGTAAGACGGGATTAAAGCAAAGGCAAAGAATCCAACCGCCTTGGCGGAATTTCCTTCTTTTGCTGGGTGTATGAATACAAACCCCATGAGCAGAGCAATGCCGACCAGACCGTGCTCCGCCCGGTACGGGCTCTTTTCGCCAAACAGCTTCAGAATGCCCCAGTTAAGGATAAACGCCACGACCAGCGCCACGGCCAGGGTGATAAGCGCCTGTTTCCATTGCAGTCTGGGCGTTTCATCCATGCCAACAACTCACGTCTCAGGATAGGGTATGCTGTCCGGGTCCACAGCACGTCTCACATATAGATCCGTCTGCGGCCGGTACAGTTCCCAGAGAAATCGGAGTGTAGGAAGCGGCTGCGGGTCAAGTTCGACACGTAAGTCCACCAGCGGGAAAGGCTGTTCGTGGACCACAAGCAGGGCAGCCGACTTAACCTGTTGCAGCTCACCGCCGGCCTCAAGGCCGCGCAACAATCGCTCTGCGAGATGCTCGCCGGGTCCTTCAGCAAATGCCTCGAGCATGGCTTGAGGTATATTTTCCTGGCGTATAATATTACCAATCGCGCAGACTGCATCGCCCTGGGCAGCGGCGTGTATGGATCGAATCTTATCGCCATGATAGTAGGCGGTGTCGCCACGCGCATCAATAACGGCAAGCTGACGCCAGCTAATCGTCGGATTATCTGCAGTAAGCGCCTCGATTACCTGAGCAGCCGATTGGCCTTGCGCCAGCAGTTCAATCCCACGTGGCCCAAGCAACGGATCGGTGCGATGTTGCGTCAATACCGCACCCACGCCAGTCCTGGCAAACGGACAACGACTACCCACGCCCATGCTTGATGTGGTGACAGCAGCCCCAAACATGCCGGTACGACGACACATGCCAACGAGCGAAAATGTCATGCGCTCTTGTCTCCATTCTGTAGCACCGCCTCGACGTCGATTTCAACCAGGATGCGAGGATTAGCGAAGCCATCCACGATTAATCCAGTCCCCACTGGAAAGACGCCTTTGAGGTATTGCCCGATCACACGATAGACCGGCTCCCGATAGGCCCGATCGGCGATATAGGTGGTGATTTTACACACATCATCGAGGCTACCGCCCGCCTCGGTAAGCAAAACCTTGATATTTTCCATCGCCTGGGTGGCCTGAGCAGCGGCATCCCCATAGCCAATGAAGTCACCGTCCAAGGTGCTACCGGTCTGGCCGCGCAAATAAATACGATTGCCGGCACGCACCGCCATGGCAAACTTGCAGCGCAAATCCTGGCCATCTTTATACTGTAGACTCGTTTCAAATTTACGCAAACGCTGATGCGGTTTACCTTTCGATAGGGCCACAGCCATGTCAATCTCAAACAAAATTTCCGGTCGAGCAAAACCGCGCATAATGAGGCCGGTGGAACAGGGATGCACGTCGCCAAAGTGCCGGCCAAGCACTTGATAAACGGGCTCTCGATAAGCCCGGTCGCCGATATATACGCGCAGCTTACACACATCGTCCAGGCTCGAGCCGGCTTCTTCAAGTAGAATTTTAGCGTTCTGCATGGCCTGGTTGGCCTGCGCGGCAGCGTCATCCGAGGTTCGACCCAGCCCGATCATTTGGCTGCCGTCGAGGGTGGCGCCGGTCTGACCGCGCAGATAGATCTCATCATCCGTGCGCACCACCATAGATGAATTACGATCGATGCATTGATTAAACCAGTGGCGCGTATTAAACAGACGCAAACGTTGGTGCGCAGTGGCCTGTGGAATCACCACTTCGATGTCGATCTCCATCTTTAACTCAGGCATGGCGAGCCCTTTGACAATGAGTCCGGTACCTACCGTTGGCACATCTTTAAGATAACGGTTAACGGTATTGTAGACGGGCTCACGATAGGCACGATCGGTAATATAGGTGGTCACCTGACAAATGTGATCGAGACTCGACCCGGCCTCCTCAAGCAGATCGCGAACGTTCTGCATGGCCTGATCGGCTTGTGCGGCAGGGTCTTCAGACACCAATCTCTGATCGAGATCAAGCCCCATCTGACCTCGCATGAAGATGCGGTTACCGGCTTTAACCACCATACACATATCATTGTCTAAATTTTGATTGGGATACACGTCACGTGTGTTGAACTGGCGGATGCGTTCATGCTTCATAGGTTCATTTCCTGTGGATGACAGCCGATCAGGTTTGAGGTCCTCCATGTCCGAGTATCATTACGCAAAAGCCTTGTCAACAAAACAAAGGGGGCAAGTCTGCGTTTCAGCTTTTATATGCTGCCAACCTCCGCTTATGCTAAAGAGGGTCTGAATCGGGCATCACGCGGAGAGGGTAGCGGATATCGATCAGACAGTAAGCGTGACATTCGGTCTCAAACAAATCACACCTCTTGCCGATAATGGCCAGGACGTGGTGCCGGTGGGCGTCAGAGGCAAAAACGGCCTGTCTGGCCGGTCCTGAGCGCATCGCGTGGTATAGTTGCTTTTGGAAACCTATGCGACCTGCTGGAGGTCCAATTTGCTCTCTTCGCAGTAGCGTCCAAAGAGGCAGAGCACCTCGTCTGCATGCGTCGCAAAATAGGCCCACGCTGCCTCGACCGACACGGTCAAAACGGCAAATTCCTTGAAGTACTTGTTATGGGTCCTCCGCTGCTTCGTCTTCTTCCACAGGTATTCGATCGGATTGTAATCCGGTGCATACGACGGCAGCGGATGTGCGGTGATCCGCTGCCAACTACTGAATTTCGCTTGTGAGCACATTTTTGAGAAAATTGAAGAAATAATCAGAGAGCGAAAAGGGAAAAAACATGAAGTTTGTCTTAAGTCCTGGAATTTAATGAAAAAAGAAAATCGAGAAATATCACTTATGTTTGACCATTTAAGGCGTCGTAATACGATCCACAAATTGGCGGCATGGAAGCGCAACGGAGTTATTTCTAACGAAAGTTTTTCTGCGTTTAGTGATGAAACAAAGCAAACGGTTGGAGTATTAAATGAAGACTTGCGCTAACAAAGTGCTCTACCTCCGTGTGGCCGGATGTTGTGTTTCCAGCCGAAGTGTTGTATAGTGCGCACAACCTCAGCGGGAGCTCGGTAAACCGGGCTGAGAGGGTGGTCGCCCTACCACCGACCGCAAGAACCTGACCTGGGTAATGCCAGCGTAGGAAGACAAACAGCACGTTTTGTCGATTCAAGCCGTTGGCGTTGCCGAGCGGCTTTTTTTTCGCCTCGGTGTGGGACAGGGTTCATTCCATTAATTGGCGCGGGAGAGCGATTATGGCGCATCCGATTCCATCGATCATGCAGGCGGCGCGCTATCATGGGCCTGGGCCGTCGCTACGCCTGGAAACGATTCCGGTGCCGAATCTCGGCCAAGAGGACGTTTTGGTGCGTACGACGCACGCCGGCGTATGCCGGACTGAACTTCATTTTTTAAGCGGTCTACTCAATCTCGGCATTGCACCGCTGACGCTCGGGCATGAGATTGTCGGCGAGGTGGCCAGTGTCGGCGAGACGGTCAGCACAGTGCAACCCGGTGATCGCGTTATTGTCAATTACTACGGCACCTGTGGCCAGTGTCATTGGTGCCGCAATGGCCAACAAAATCTCTGTGATAACGTGGTTGCTCAACTCGGCTTCAACGCCGATGGCGGCTTTGCCGAGTTTGTTAAAGCACGCTCTGATATGCTGCTCAAGCTGCCGCCGGGACTCGATGCCGCACTGGCCTGCACACTGGGGTGTAGCGCCACCACGGCGTTACATGCGGCGCGGCGTATTGCGCCGGTTAGACTCGGCGATACGGTGCTCATATACGGCGCCGGTGGGGTGGGTTATTCACTCATCCAAGTCTGCAAACTTCAAGGTGCTCGGGTATTGGCGGTAGGAAAGTCGGAGCGTAAATTGCGTTTGGCGCAAGAATTTGGCGCTGACGCCGTCATTGATGCCGGTCAGGAGAATGTGAGTGAGCGTGTCAAACAGCTTACCGATAACGAGGGCGTCGACATTGTCTTCGAGCTGGTGGCGACGCGGGAGACGATGGATTACGCGCTACAATGTTTGCGTAAACGCGGCCGTCTGGTGTTTATCGGTTACTCGGCGGATCAGCTCATTGCCAATCCGCTGCTCTTGGTCATTGGTGAAGTGCAAATTCTCGCCTCCGTCGGTAGCACGCCGCAGGATTTGATCGACGCCGTTAACCTCGCCATCGATGGCAAACTGCGACAGGCAATCGATCGCACCGTGCCGTTGTCTGAGGTTAATGCAACGCTTGATGCCATGCAGCGCGGCGACGTTGCCGGACGAGCTGTTGTACAGCCGTAAATTGATATCATAACGATTGGGGGAGGGCAGGTGTGGAAGAGGTGGAAAGGCTTGATCGCGATTTGATTGCCTTGCTGCAGCAGGGGTGTGATCAGGCAACCGACGACGCCACCTTCAACGCACTGGCGATGCGCATCTTTGCCTATCAATTCGGCGCCAATATCCCGTATCGAAAATTCTGTCAGCGCCGTGAGCAGACGCCAGAGACCGTCACCCACTGGCGTCTGGTCCCGGCGGTGCCAATTGGCGCCTTTAAAGAACTGACGCTCAGTTGTATTGCCCCGCAAGAAGCTGAAGCGGTGTGGATGTCCAGCGGCACCACCAAGCCGGAACGCCGTAGTCAGCATTTTCAGGCACGCCTTGCCATCTACAATGCATCAATGTTGCCGAATTTTACTGCTCACGTGCTTCCCGACGTGGCCTGTATGCCCATGCTGGTGCTCAATCCGCCACGCACCATGCTGCCGAATTCATCGTTGGCGCACTATCTTCACATGGTGTTGGAAACCTACGGCGCGCCGGGTAGCGATTTCTTCATTGATGAACAGGGCATCGCACAAGAAAAATTCGTCAGCGCCTTGCAGGCGGCACAGCGCGATGCACAGCCCCTATGTTTGTTGGGTACCTCCTTCGCGTTGGTCCATATTTTAGACACGCTGGCGCAACGCGGCCAAACCTTCCAGCTGCCGTCAGGCAGCCGTATTATGGATACCGGCGGTTTTAAGGGGCAGTCGCGTGAGCTGGGCCGGGAGGCGCTATACGGTCTCTTTACCCAGTATTTCGGCGTGCCGGAAACCCATTGCGTCAATATGTACGGCATGACGGAGTTCAGCAGCCAGTTTCTCGACAACACATTGCGCTGCTGGCAGCAAGGACTGCAGGCACCACTGGCGAAGGAAAACCCGCCCTGGACTCGCACATTGGTGGTAGACCCGGAAACGCTACAACCTGTCCCGGCAGGCGCACGTGGCTTGCTCTTGCACCTCGATTTGGCAAATCGCAACTCCGTTATGGCCGTGTTGACTGAAGACGTCGGCAGACAAGTTGACGGTGGTTTTCAACTGCTGGGGCGTGCCCAAGGGACGGAAGCACGCGGTTGTTCGGTGGCCATTGACGAAATGCTTCTGGCTGCCCAGTCATAGAGGATTGCACTGCATGGCGACGACTCTGACGACGCCTTATTTCCTACCAGGCCTTGAGGATAGCGTGGCGAGCTTACCTACCACTGCTCTTACCTTTGGCGCCACGGAAGAATCGCTGACCCTGCACGTGCCGACGCTGACAGCGGACGTTATCGATAGCTTGGCGACTGGTTTGATCGCAGCCCGGCAGGCGTATTTAGCGCAACGTCCGATTGCAAATATCGTGGCGGTTATCGACCAGGTTATCGAGCTCTGGCTTGATCCGAAGTATCCTTATCGTCAACAGGCTGAGGCGTTGCTGCCGACCATCACACGGTATTCGCCGCCGATGGTGCAGCACGGCATAGATCGACTTCTCAAGGCGTTTCGCAAAGACGCTTTGTGGCGTCTGTTAGAGGCGGAATTTGGCGATCCGCTGGTGCTGGATACTTTCCGTCCGCGGTCAGCGGCGGGCGGCATGACGCGTGCCTATGGCCCAGAGCTTATCACGCATGTGTTTTCCGGCAATGTTCCGGCCTTGCCGGTCTGGAGCCTGATTTGTGCCTTGCTCACCAAAAGCGCCAGCTTGGGCAAGAGCGCTTCAGAGGAACCGCTGTTCGCCGCTCTGTTTGCACGATCATTAGCTGAGGTTTGCCCGGAGATGGGCGCTTGCGTTGCAATTGGATGGTGGAAAGGCGGTGACACCGCCTTAGAAACGGCTGCTTTTAGGCGTTCGGAGGCGGTTATCGCCTACGGCAGCAATGCTGCGATACGGGCCATACAGGACCTTGTGCCGCCTGCAAGCCGCTTTTTAGCCTACGGTCATAAGCTGAGCTTCGGCATGATTGGGCGCGAGTGTTTAAGCAGGGCTGAGGCCGATCGCATGGCGCAGCACGCCGCCTATGGGGTTTCAGTCTTCGATCAGCAAGGTTGCGTCTCCCCGCATTTGCTGTATGTCGAACGCGGTGGCGACATCACGCCCAAAGCCTTCGCCGCCTTGCTGGCCCAGGCCATGGCCGCTGTCCACCATGAGATGCCGCGCGGCCCGCTGCCCTTGGAAGACAGCGCCGCCATTCGCCACCTGCGTGGCACCTATGAATTTCGCCAGTTGGCAGACGATCGTGTGCAGTTGTATTGCAGCGAACCCGGCACGGCATGGACGGTTGTGTATGAAGAGGATGAGCCGTTTACCCCGTCCTGTTTGAACCGCACTGTGCGTGTGCATCCGGTAGACGATTTGCTACAAGATGTTCCCGCTCGTCTCAAGCCGGTGCAGGCGTATCTGCAAACAGCCGGCGTGGCGCTTTGTCCCTCGCGTTTGCCTGCCCTGGCGGAAGCGCTCGGGCGCCTAGGCGTCACACGTTTGAGCAGTCTGCAACAGATGCCTTGGCCGACGATGACATGGCATCATGACGGGCGCTGCAACCTGCTGGATCTGGTGCGGTGGACGGACATTGAAGGCGACTTGTATGCGTGACGTTGTGCAGCCTCAGCAAGCGGTGACGGATTTGTCTAGCGATAACGATATGCTGCCCAAAATCGCCGTCGATCGTGTCGGCAAGCGTTTTGCCGCAGCGCAACATGATGCTTGGGCCTTGCAAAATGTGACGTTTTCCGTCTGCCACGGCCAGTTCATCGCCCTGGTGGGCGAGAGTGGCTGTGGCAAAACGACTCTACTGCGACTTATTGCCGGTCTGGAAACCTCCACCAGCGGTTCGCTGCACCTGAATGGGCAAGAAGTGAGAGGGCCGTCGCAGGAGGTTGGCTTTGTCTTTCAGCACCCGGTTCTGCTGCCCTGGCGCACCGTCTTAGACAATGTGCTGTTGCCGGTGGAACTCGCCCGCCAGTCACGGCGTGTGGCGCGACAGCAAGCATTAGACTTGCTACGCTTATTCGATTTACAGGCATTTGCTGGACATCGCCCTCAGCACCTCTCCGGTGGCATGCAACAGCGCGTTGCATTGGCTCGTACCTTGATGCTGCAACCCTCCGTTCTGTTGATGGATGAACCGTTCGGCGCCTTGGATGCCATTACACGCGAGCAGTTGAATCTTGAACTCCTCCGCATGTGGCGCCACGGCCAACAGACAGTGCTGTTTATTACACACGATATTGCTGAAGCCGTGTTTCTCGCCGATCGTGTCCTGGTCATGAGTCGTCGTCCAGGCACGATTGCCGCAGCCTTTACCGTACCCCTGGCGCGGCCACGGGATTTAGACATGCGTTTTGAAGCGCCATTTGCAGCGCTATGCCGCGACATCCATCACGCCATGGGTCTCATGCGGCATGACAGTCAGGAGTAGAATGGTATGCAGGCGGACACCCCAACCCCCATTGAACCGCATGCCCTAGGCCAATCGCGTCTGGGTGGGCTCTGGGCATGGAGCCTCTCGCTGTCTATGTTTGCGGCTGTTCTCGCACTCTGGCATGGCGCAGTTGTTTGGTATCGCCTGCCGCCGCTAGTACTTCCCTTGCCCAGCGAGGTCGCCATGAAACTGCTTGAGGTGTTGATGGATGGCTCGTTACTGCCGCATCTCTGGGTTACACTAAGTGAAATTTTACTTGGTTTTTTGACTGGCAGCGTACTGGGAATCGGCCTGGGGTCGCTGCTGGCGCTGTCGCCATTTTGTCAGCGGGTGCTCAGCCCGTATATTATCGCCTCACAAGCCATGCCCAAGTTGGCCTTGGCGCCACTCTTTGTCCTGTGGTTTGGTTTTGGTATTTTTCCTAAAGCCCTCATCGCAGCTCTCATTGCGTTTTTCCCGCTGTTTGAAAACACCATGGTGGGCTTGCAGGTTGTTGAAACAGACGCGCTTGAACTCTTTCGTATGTTGGGTGCCAGCCGTTGGCAGGTGTTTCTCAAGTTACGCTTACCCAATGCCACGCCGTACCTGTTTGCCGGGCTGCGCGTGTCCATCGTACTCAGCGTAGTGGGCGCCGTGGTGGGCGAGTATGTTGGCGCCAGTCGGGGGCTCGGCGCTCTGATTATCGCCTCGCAAGGGATGATGGACACGGCCTTGATGTTTGCCGTTTTCATCGTCCTCACCCTGCTTGGCATTATACTTTACCAGCTCGTGCGTGGCTGTGATCGTTGGGTACTCGCCCGGCGTCAGCGCATTCAGCCATCTTGCCGGGCCCCTTTTCCCCATTAAACGTAAAGGTTCTCCTTATGCTATATAGACCCAATCCATCACGCCTCTCACGTCGACAACTCCTACAACGCAGCATGTATGGAGCCGTTGGCCTGACGATGTTGTCATCACGCGCCTTCGGGGCGCTAACCACCATCCGCATGTCATGTTGGAGTCAGCCGTTGTCGGAGCAAACCAATTTGTTCGCAGCACAGGAGTTCGGCTGGTTTGCTGAGTCTGGGCTGGCGTTTAAATTTGTGCCGGGCAAGGGGGGCGGGACCGCAGTCAAGCATCTGTTGGCAGGCAATGCCGATATCGCCTTTGCCAATATCGATCCGCTTCTTTACGCCGTCGAGCAAGGCGCCAAACTGAAAGCGGTGTACAACATTTATCCGCAGAACGTGTTTAACGTCGTTTCCCTGCAGGCTAATGGTATAACCAAACCCATAGATCTGAAGTGTAAAAAAATCGGCGTTTACAGCATGGAAAGCGGTACGCGGCAGAACCTTCGCATCATCCTACGGGCAGTAGGTTTGGATGAGTCAGACGTCGAGGTCGTGCCGGCTGGCGTGCTGAACTTCGGCCCGCTTATCCAAGGGCAGGTGGACGCCACTGCAGCAACCGACACCGGTTTATGGCTAGCGCAACAAAAAGGCTTAGGCGAGTCAAACATTATTTGGGCGCGAAACTATCTCAATACGCCAACCGACGTCTTCATTGTCACGGAAGATTTTTACAACACACGCCGGGAGCAGTTGCACGGCTTTCTCAAGGCATACAAGCGCGGCACGCAGTGGATGATCGACCACCCGCAGGATGCGGCGCAGATGGCCAAGAAATACGCCATCAATGGCAAAGACCCTAAAACGAATCTGGAAATTATCAAGATTCGCAATGCCTCTAGTGTTAGCGATTACACCGATGAACATGGCCTCGGCTGGTTTGATCTTGACCTTCTCATAGAGGTCGAAAAGACGTTTCGCAGTCTGGGATTGACCAAACAGCACATCGATATGAGCGCCTTGTTTACCAACGACATGGTGCGGCATTTGTAGGTTTAAGTTCTGTGTAAGTCATTCTTTTATGAGTGAGTTATGAGTCAGTGAAAGATGGCTTTTGGGGTAGTTTGGCGACCAAACTTGTGTTCCGCCTTTTAACGCGTCGGCGTCATCTGGCGTGCCATCTGGAAGCGTTGAGCTGCGGGGATGTCGGAGACGAGAGAATAGAGCAGACCGGTGACCATCACTTGGGGATGAAAATGGCACATACGACCCGCCGCCGAAGGCAATGCCTCGCATTGGAGTGGTCGTGGAATGAGTAATCTGATACGATTATATCCATCGAGAGATGTTCGAATAAAAACTTTTGTCGCCTACCGAAGCGGCTCTTTAGCAGAGGAGAAACAGGCATGCGTATGGTAATGGCGGTGGGTATTCTTGCTGTGCTGTTGGGATTTGCGTTTCCGGCAGCGTCCTTTGAGTGTCCGGTACACTTTACACAAGCCCAAGCGGCCATCGATCAAGCCACAGCTGCCATGAAACAGTTGCCAAAGGGCAACAAGATGGCCTTGGTCCATGCCCTGCTCGATGATGCGAAGACGCTGCTGCATGCCGCCAAGCATAACCACGAAAAGCCCCAGGGCACCTACGATCATGCGCGAGCTATTGCCAAAGCTGACTCCGCGCAAGGCTATGCCAAGGCCGCCGAACTCATGGCCAAGCGGTAGCTAGGTTCCTACAGACAGCGCGTTGGCAGATGTCAGAGCCGTATAGAAATGCATCACCGACTCTCCACCTCTGCCAGCATCGCCTGTGCCTCGGGGCCCCATTTTTTTGAGGTCCCGAGCGAGTTCGAAAGTACCAAGCGTAAGATGACGAGCCACTGCCGGTGCTGGTGG
>JAPULM010000559.1 GCA_027294925.1 bacterium | reverse complement strand
GCGCAGCCCGCGACGACGAGACCGATGAGTAGCGCCGCGCAGCGGGATGTCAACGACCCTCGGGTATCCTCTGAGGCTCTTCGCAGCAGTTTCGTAGGTGCTGAATATTTGTGATAAGGCTTGTCCATCCTAACGCTCCTTATTCTTGGCTAGTAGTTGAACCGCAGTCCCAACCCGGCTCCGTGGTCGTAAGGCCGATTTCCTCCGATACTAAATAGCCCGTCCGCGTAGACACCGAAGTTGGGGTTGAACATTTTGCCGATCTGCACCTCAATGGTGGCCGGGATCGCGTTGTTGTTCTCCCAGTCGATGGATACTTTGGCATCGGCCTTTGCCCACATGTTGCTCGGCAAGCCTTGATACCAATGAGACGAAAGGCCGTCTGATTGACGTCATTGCGGCTGTACGACACGAAGTGCTGAACGAGAGGGATTACCGTGAGTCCCAGCTCAGACGAATTCAGGGCCAACCCGACGAGTGGGGCGAGCTGGTCAGCCCCCGAACCGATGCCTTTACTGGCGTGATTGAAGTCTAAAACCCATTCAAGGCCGACCGCGAGCTTGTACTTCCACGCACCCATCTGGCCCGCCTTGGGGAAGTAGATGGGCTTGATGATTAGCTTCTCGAAGTCGTTTTCGCTGCGGCCCGTAACGTTCGTCTTCCAGTAGTGAAGTTCGTACTTGAGCTTCAGCTTTGGCTGCACCATGTAGGCGCCGTCGACGAAGACATCGTGGCGATCGGCACTGCCAAGGTCAAAGTACTGTTACTTGAGATCGGTATTGTTTACCGACGCGAGAGGATTCGAGACATTCTCGCCACCCGATTCCGTGTCATGTCTCCTGGTTTGGGCTTGAATGGTATTGGAGGATCGGGGTAAGACGTAAACATTCCGCCCCAATCCTCGGCTGTCTGAGTTTCGGTCTTGTTCTCTTAATTTCATTCCTCATGCTTTTGGTTTGGGTGTGCCACCTAACAAGATATATGCATCCTAATGAACTTTGACAAACAAAACCGGTAGTGGTGTTCTAGAGTCATCGCATATCAGAAACAACAGGAGGTGTCTGAGATGGCTCATCCACGTCCATTGACCTCAAGCGCAGCCCAGCAGCAAGAATTAACCGATTTACGCGACCATACCAAACGCGAATATCTTCGAGAGCGATGCGCAGCTCTGTTAAAGAGCGCCAGTGGTCGCTCAGCCCATTGGGTCGCTCACCACGGCCTGTTGCGACCTCGTGATCTTGACACCCTTTATAAATGGCTCGATCTCTATCTATGAAGCTCACAGAAAACCTCTCAGCATTTATACAAGAAAGGCGTGTTCAAAGTCAAATCCTCTTGCAGGTAGGGAAAGCGCGTGAGGGCCTCCCTTAGCACATATGGATCAGCGGGTTTGGGGTGATCCCAAAATCGGCGATTTTGTCGAGGGCCGCCTCAATATCCCGTTTGTATTGCTGAAAAAAGTTGATGCGATTGCCCTGCCTGCACGGCCATCTGCTGTTCTCGGCTATGCTATAATGTGGACTTGTTCTCGTGTACCAATTTGATCTATAGTGAAGTTACACATCTTTAGGTCAAAGGACGGAAACGTGGCCTCACACAACCCCTTGAAATCCATTTTCACCATCCGGAAGGACGAGTTGCCCCTGGCGTTGCTCATGTTCAGCTACTTCTTCCTGGTCATCAGCAGCTTCTGGGTTCTCAAGCCGATCAAGAAAGCCCTCTTCATTCAGTTCTACGACCAGAGTGGCTTTACGCTTTTCTCCTGGCATCTGTTGGCATCCCAGGCTGAGTTGCTGGCCAAGGTGCTGAACATGGTGGTGGCCTTTGGCGCCGTCATCGTGTTTACCTGGTTGGTGCGCCGCTTTCGCCGCCAGCAGTTAACCTTCATCTTCACCGTCTTTTTCCTGGTTTGTTATATCGCCTTTAGCACCATCATCAATCGGCCGGGCGGTCTAACCGTCTGGTCGTTTTATCTGTTTGGCGACCTGTTTAGCACCCTGATGGTCGCCACCTTCTTTGCCTTTCTGAATGACAGCGTGACACCCGAAGCGGCCAAACGTCTGTACGGATTGGTCGGGCTGGGTGGCGTCGTTGGGGGCGTGTTCGGCGCCTATGTGGTCCGTAGCCTCATTGCCAGCATAAGCCCGGCCAGCTGGCTGTGGCTCTGCTTCGGCCTCGGCCTGTTGATTCTCGTGGTGGCGTTCGCTGCCGGCCGGCTGGTTAACGCGAATTCTCCGCCCACAGCACAAGACGATCCACCGGCAGCCAGTAGACTGGAGGCCGACGATGCGCCCCGTGGCAATCCGGCCATCGAGGGGGCACAGATCGTCTTCCGTTCCCCTTATTTGTTGTCCATCGTCGGCATCGTGGGCCTGTATGAGATCGTGTCTACGGTCATGGATTTCCAGTTCACCAGTACCATTGCGCACTATCTCGATGGCCCGGCGATCGGCAGGCAATTCTCCACTGTGTTCGCGATCACCAATACCGTGTCAATGTTCGTGCAACTGTTTCTGACCAGTCTGATCATGACACGTCTTGGCGTTGGCATTGCCCTGCTCGTTCTGCCTGTTGTCACCCTGCTCGGCTCCGGCGGCTTCATGGTGCTCCCGTTCCTCTGGATCGGAAGTTTGCTGAATACGGTTGACAATGGTTTCAGCTACTCGATCAACCAGTCGGCTAAAGAGACACTTTACGTTCCCACCACAGCGGATGAGAAGTACAAGGCGAAAGCGTTTATCGACATGTTTGTGCAACGCTTTGCAAAGTCATTGGCCGTCGCCGTGAGCCTGGGCATCACCGCTGTTTTCAAAGATTTCGCCAGCATTCGCTGGCTCTCCGCGTTTACCATCCTGGTCATTCTGCTCTGGATTGTAGCGGCACGCTATGCGGGAAAGTGTTTCCAGACCCTCACGGAGACAACGGAAGAGAGACGGTCTCAGAATTAGACAACGACCCTCACCCCATACGGTGACCTCCAATACAGCCAGCTTTCATATGGTCAGCGGTGCGTGTTGTGTCTGTACCTCAACATGAGTCGGGCAACAGCGTACGAAGCGCCATCATTCGTATGTTGACGCCGTAGGATTGTTAATGGTATCGTGCAGCACAATCTGGAGCACACCCGTCACTTGTTTTCGATTCTCGTTTAATTATGGAAGACAGAAGGCTAATGAACGGTGTTTGGCAGTCAGGGAAATCACGCTATTTTTTGATCCTTCTGGGCATGGGTCTGGCGTTCATTGGCTGTGCCAAACAACCGATTTCTTATCAAGTTGCTACGCCGCCACCGTGCGAGAAACCGGCTCAAATGGCCGCGTATGGTGACTTTCCTCTGAGCGACTATCTTCCCCTACCGATCGAGGTCTTGGAAGACAAATTCCGCCATGACCCCTTCGATATTCTAGAAGCGCATGCTACCGCTCATGGTTCGAGCGGCGCCATGCGTTTCAAGGTGCAGTTCCGCGACTGTACCGCCGTGACCGTCAAATGGCATGTTTCACCACCTGAGGCCAGAGCCTACAATAATGACCCGCGCCGAGAGCTTGCCGCCTATGCCATCCAGAAGCTGTTTCTGGACCCAAAAGACTACGTGGTGCCGGTCACCGTGCCAGTCTGCGTGCCGGTGAAAGACCTTAGCGAAACTGGCCTCCAAGCCACCCCGCAAGTTGAGGGCATGAGCTGCGTGGCTGGCCCGGCTTCGGTCTGGCTCAAAAACGTCAACGCGGTTCGGAACTTCCTGGACCGGGAACGCTTTGAGCGATCTGTCTTGGGACAGGAAAAAAGCGATTACGCCTGGGATTTCGCCAATCTCAATATCTTCACCTATCTGATCAGCCATCGTGATGGCCGCAAAGGCAACTTTCTGGTCTCCACCCTACCCAATCAGTCTCGTATTTTTTCGATTGATAACGGCCTCGCCTTCGGAGGTATCGGTAATCCTCGCCCCGATATCATCCGTTGGGGCCATCTGAAGGTCGAGCAGCTCCCCCGAGTCACGGTGGCTCGGTTACGGGCCATCAGAGCCGAGCAGCTCCAGCAAATCCTTGGCACAGTCGCTGAGTATAGAATTGCGCCCGATGGTCGCTTGAGGCTGGTTGCGGCGTCCGAGAATCTTAACCCTGAAGTCGGCTTTCGCCGTCAGGGTAATATCGTGCAGATCGGCTTGACGGCCAAGGAGATTGCAGGCATTGAGAGACGGCTCCGCAAGCTCATCGAGCGGGTGGACAGCGGCGATATTCAGCTCTTCTAATGGTGAAGGCTTTTGGCCCCAGCCGCTGCCGTAAGCGCCACTGAAAAATAGCAATTGAAATTCCTACCCCCCTCGCCCGATGTTGCAGTGATGCGAGCCAGGATGTTGACATCACATACGTCGTCAGCGCAATTGACGCGTCGTGCTGTGGCAAAGAGCGTTTGCAGTGCCTTTTCTACCGTTTTGTGGAGGTGAAAGCATGAAGATCCGCGACGGCGTCCTAATGCTGTTGATCGTGATGATGCTCATCGGATGCGCCGTCAAGCGGCCTCTGATGCCGACGCCGAATCTCTATGCGGCGGGCCAGCAAGAGCTGTTCACCAACATCTCGCCCAAGTTCAAAACCAATCGCGTGGACCTGTTCTTTGTGACGGACCGGAGCCCGGAACAAGACGACAACGGCAACCTGGTCTACGGCTTCGGTCGGTCAGACTCTGCGGCCTTCGGCCTGGCCACGGTGGAAATTGGTGAAAACGTGTCCTGGCAGACCTTGCGCGACAACAGCCTACGCCGCCAGCGCAGCGAGCGTCTCGAGCTGCGTATGGGAACGATCGTCGAGCACGGTCGTTTTCCTCCAACGCCCCTGCCGTTTCAGAGCCACGGGGGTTTCGTCACATACGATCCTGCGGCCCTTGCCGAAGTGCAGGCGATGGAGACCAGGGCCTGGACGGAGCTGAGCCGGCGTCTTGCGCTCACGCCGCGCAAGGAGGTCCTGATCTATGTACACGGCTACAACAACACCTTCAACG
>JAPULM010000558.1 GCA_027294925.1 bacterium | reverse complement strand
AAAGTAGTGAGATTTATGGTGGCATTGGTAGTACTTGGGACTATGGCCCCCTTGGCGTTGAGCTTAAAAGCAATGTGAAACGCGCCTGGTGGCGAGATAACGTCTATGCTCGTGATGACATGGAGGGGCTGGACGCCGCCATTTTAATGCACCCCAAAGTTTGGGAAGCCTCTGGACACATCTCTAGTTTTACCGATCCGCTGGTAGATTGCAAGGTTTGTAAAAAACGTTTTCGGGCCGATCACGTTGACAGTACGGCCTGTCCTGAATGCGACGGCGAGCTGACCGAGGCGCGACAATTCAATCTGATGTTTAAAACCTTTATGGGACCGGTAGAAGAAGATGCCTCAGAGGTGTATTTGCGCCCTGAAACCGCGCAGGGCATTTTTGTTAATTTTGCCAACGTCTTGGAGTCACGGCGCCGCAAACTCCCTTTTGGCATTGCACAGATCGGTAAAGCGTTTCGTAATGAGATCACGCCGGGTAATTTCACCTTCCGCACGCGGGAATTCGAGCAGATGGAAATTGAGTATTTTGTGCCACCGGACAAGGCTGACGAGTGGTTTGATTTCTGGGTGAAGGAGCGCCACGACTGGTATCTACGGTATGGGTTGCAAGCTGCAAATCTACGCTTGCGTGAACATGGACAAGACGAGTTGGCCCATTATGCCAGTAGCTGTTATGACGTGGAATACTTGTTCCCCATGGGTTGGTCGGAATTAGAGGGCATTGCCCAGCGCGGCGATTACGATCTGAATGCGCACGCTGCTGCTAGCGGTCGAAGGTTAAACTATTTTGATGACAAAACACGGCAGCGTTATGTTCCGTACGTGATCGAGCCTTCAGCCGGCGCCGACCGTGCGACTTTGGCCTTTCTAGTCGATGCCTATTGCGAAGAGGAGGTGCGAGGCCGCAAGCGCGTGGTGCTGAAACTACATCCTGCCCTGGCACCGGTTAAGGTGGCGATTTTGCCCCTGCTGCGCAACCGTGCAGATGTGGTGGAAACCGCTCGCAAGCTGTATGCTGAATTACGTCGCCACTTTCCGGCCGACTATAATGATACGGGTGCTATTGGTAAACTTTATGCCCGGCAAGACGAAGTCGGTACGCCGTATTGTGTGACCATTGACGTGCAAACGCTTGAAGATCAGCAGGTTACCATTCGAGATCGGGACACCACCGAGCAAGACCGTTTGGCGATTGACCAGGTACGCAATTACATTCTCGATAAGCTTGTGGTAGATTAACTGTAATGTCATCTGCGGCTTCTACACTCACCGTTGTGGCGGGTCTTATTCAGCAGCACAGGGCTCTGCTCATCTGTCAACGACACCGTGAGGGGGCTTTTCCGCTAAAATGGGAATTTCCGGGTGGAAAAGTCGAGGCGGGCGAAACATACCAGCAAAGCCTGCGGCGAGAATTGCATGAAGAGCTAGGTATTAAGGCGCTGATAGGACCGATGCTCTATCAGACTCGGCATGATTACCCTGATTCATTTTCAGTTGAACTGTTTTTCTATCATGTCGTATCGTATCAGGGCGTTGTGCGTAACCAAACCTTTGAGCAGATATACTGGGCTAGGCCGGACTGCCTGCACACATTTGATTTTCTCGAAGGTGATGCCGAATTGATCACCCTGCTCAGCCAGGGTAAGCTGACCATGCTTCAATCCCAAGCATAGCGTTGTCACATCAGTTGTATCGCGCTACGATGCGTCAACAACTCCGCCTTACGCTGCCCAAACAGCCGGGCTGCCGGCACTAATATTTTGTTTTCGCGTCGGACGCGTACCCCGGCGACGGTCGGCCAGTGAGGCGATTGGCGAGCCTCACTGCGGACCCGGCCAGGATGCATCACAATGGCGCTTAGCTCAGGTGCTTTTTAAAAAACGCCAGCGTCCTTGACCAAGCGAGCCTGGCATCCTCGGCATCATAGCGCGAGCCAGTGGGGTTGGCAAAGGCGTGGTTGGCGTCATACCAGTGCACCGTGAGGGCGGTTTTGCCGGCCGCCGCCATGGCTTTTTCAAAGCCGCCTACCATGTCCGCGTTAATCCACTTGTCCAACGACGCAAAGTGCCCAAGGACTGGGCTATTCAGTGTCTTCAACTGGTCCGCGGTCTTTTTGACATTGCCATAGTAGATGACCGTTGCATTGACAGGAGCTGCGATGGATGCATTGAGCGACCAGCCCCCACCAAAGCACCAGCCAACCGTGCCCACTTTACCATTGCTATCTTTGTGTCGGCGCAACCAATTGACCCAGGCGACCAATTCGTCCGTCGCCTGTTGGGGACGCAGCGATTGCATAAGGGTGCGAGCCTCACCGCGGGTGGTGCCAACTTTGCCGCCATACAAGTCGACTGCCAAGGCCACGTAGCCTTGATTGGCAAACTCAGCTGCGACAGATTTGATCTGATCATTCAGTCCCCACCATTCGTGAATCAGCAAGACCGTGGGCGCTGGCGTTTTCGCCGGTAGCGCTATATATCCCCTGCCGGTTCCGCCACTTGCCGTTTGAACCGTTACGTTATTGAGCCTGTCGCCAGCCGCTTTGGCCAAGCTTGGATGGGCAAGCACCACAGCCAGTGGCAAGCTGATCAACCCGCGTAGAAATGCGCGTCGCTGTTCATCAGTTACCGGTATGGACGGCATGGCGTTGGCATCTGATCCACACGATACGATATCACACATACGACTTTTCCTTCGCAAATAAGAGTTAGACGATACGTTATCCATAAAACGGAGAAACCTCCTTAAATCTTCCCGTCTGGCAGGAGAGGATTATTTCCTGTCAGCTTACTGGCTCGGGGTGCCCCGCCGACAGGTGCGATTCGGCACCCGGGGGTAGCGCGCAGAGTCGAGGTTCTGCTCAGCGCGATGCAGGAGGCAATGGCTATCCCGCATGAGCACGTCGCCTGGGCTGTGTGAAGCGTCCACTGATGCAGCCTTCCGATCGACTCTTCTGCTTGGCTGTCGCGGCTGTGGCCAGGCTGGCCACAAGCTCTGGAGTTCGTTCAGCCTCGTATTTTGAGTATTATCATGACTGGCGCGCACAGCGGTCACTGGAGATGGATGCGCCGTTGACCCGGCCCGTGCAGGGAGCGGAGCTTGGAGCTGTACGATAGGTGGTAGAAGTAGGCAGATTTCATCATCACTATGAGCGCTGAGCCGCGTGAGGACATGGTTCCGAAACCCTTCGTTTTCAACTACTAGTTGATTTTGCGGGACCCACAACCCGTAGATCCAATCCGATACGGTCCAAGAATTCGACACCCTCTTCTTGGA
>JAPULM010000557.1 GCA_027294925.1 bacterium | reverse complement strand
AGAATAACAAGCACCGACAGGATGATTGCCGCTTTTGCCTTACGGAGAAAATCAATCTGTAGCCCAGAAGGAACAAATTCCAGCATGGTTACTCCACACTCATAATGACGTCAGATTCGGTCAAATACTGAGTTTGGTTACACGACGCAAGTTGAAGACGGTTTCAAATACAGTACGGCTGACAAACAACGCCGTAAACATACTGGCAACAATGCCAATCGCCAAGGTTACCGCAAAACCTTTCACCGGTCCCGAGCCAAATTGAAGCAGGACCACAGCCGCAATGAGCGTGGTCACATTGGCGTCCAGAATCGTCGTCAAAGCTTTCTGAAAGCCAGCGCTGACTGACGCTTGCACAGATTTACCCAGGCGCAACTCTTCACGGATACGCTCGAAAATCAACACATTGGCGTCCACCGCCATACCAACGGTCAGAATAATGCCCGCAATACCGGGTAAGGTCAGCGTGGCGCCAAGATTGGGAAGGGCAAGTATACCCATCATGATGAGTAAATTGAGTCCCAACGCAAAGACAGCAACAACGCCGGACCATCTGTAGTACACGATCATAAACAGAACGACCAAGGCACCACCGAGCAAAACCGAGTTTACCCCCTGTTGAATCGAATCGCTACCGAGAGAGGGTCCCACCGAACGATTTTCAATAATCTTGACCGGAGCAGGAAGGGAACCTTCCCGCAAAACGATAGCCAAGTCACGCGCTTCTTCGGGCGTAAATGTCCCTGTGATTTGAGCTTCACCGCCGGGAATCGGTTCCCGAATCTGGGGAGCGGAAAAGATACTGTCATCCAAAACAATGGCCAGAAGTTTACCAACATTCTCCTGCGTCAGCCGCGCAAAAATTCGCTTACCGCGCCCATTCAGCCGCATACTGACGTAGTACTGGCCAAAATTAGACCGATCCGGCAAGGCGCGCGCATCGGCCAACATCTCACCCGTTAACAAGGCGCGTCGTCCAACAAAATAGGGCTGCCCCCGAACCAGCCGCCCCGTCTGCGGGTCTTTATCTTTCATGTAAAGCAGCTCTGTACCAGATGGTGGTTCGGCCTCGGGAGAAGATGGGCGCGAATGGACCAGCTTGAACTCAAGCTGTGCCGTCCTGCCAATCAGTGCAATGGCGCGCTGAGGATCATCAAGGCCAGGCAACTGCACCACAATACGTTGCACACCCTGCTTACTAATGCTGGGTTCGCTTACCCCGAATTGATCAATCCGATTGCGAATTTTTTCGAGCACCTGATCGACGGCCCCGGTACGAATTCGCCGTAATTCATCGCTAGGAAAATCGACCAGCCAGACCTCTGGTGATTGCTGCTGCACAGGCGCATCAATCTGATTTTGTAAGACCTCCGTCACCACTTCGGCGTCTGGCGCTTCTGCAAACACCAGGCGCAATCCCTGCAACGCATTCGGCTCTGCCGAGACAATTTTCACCCCACGCGCGCGCAACGCTTTGCGTACGAAACCTGCAGTACGTTCAAGCGTCTGTTCAACGGCTTTATCAACCTCAACCTCCAAAACCAGATGCAATCCACCCTGTAAATCCAGGCCTAAATGGATTTTCTCCTTGGAGGGAGGCAGCGCCAAAACGGCACTGGTAATAATCACCAGACCAACTACAGCGAGTTTAATGAGTAAGTTGCGCCTCACCTTGCCCCCTACGCCCTGCAAATCCGCCTCACATTATTCCTTGATAATTCGGTCCACATAATCACGCTGGATGCGCAATTTAGATCCACTACCCACTTCGATACGAATGGTCTGTTCTTCTACTTTATCAACAACTCCAACCAAACCACCACGCGTCACAACGCGGTCGCCCTTTTGCAAATTAGCCAACATTGTCTGCATGTCTTTCTTCTGTTTCTGCTGCGGTCGCAAAATCAAGAAATAGAAAATCAGGATAAGAGGGAGAAATAAAAAGATCTGGCTAAACCACGGACTTCCGCCCCCCCCTGGTTGTGCGCCTTGCGCATATGCAATATCGATCAGCACCGTACCCTTTCCTCCTCCCTTACAGGCCGCATAAAGAGTTGAATATAACATTGTCTAGCATAAAAGGCACGGTGAAAAGCACCGCGTTGAAACCCAAGGGATCGTTCTAAACGATCCCAACCGTTAGATTGACACGCCCCTAGGATGTTGTTAAGGTCACAACAATTTATGCCTCTCCTGCAAAGGTCTTAGACGGCGCAATATGAGTATCAAACTCGGCAAACCATCTCAGCGACGCTATCTATTATGCCTCCTAGTTGGAATATGCCTCACCTTACCACTGAGCCACTCTCATGCTGCGCCAAGTGACGCCAATGGCACACAGATCTATGCCTTTGGATTACATCTGTTTCGACTTGGAGATTATTACCGCGCCGTTACCGAACTGAAACGCTTCACCCTCCTCTTTCCTCAACACCAACAACATACCACCGCCCAGGTCTTGCTCGGATTGGCGCTAGAAGGAGACGAGCTATATGACGATGCCTTTATCTATTTTCGCAAACTACGCCAAACTTATAAACGGCATCCGGCCGGCCAATTGGCAAATTTTAAGCTTGGCGAGCTGCATTTCCAGCAGCGGCGATACCGCGCAGCCATCGAACACTTTGAACAATTTTCGCAGACTTTCCCCGCTGTGCCCTTAGCCTCGCGAAGCACCTATTTAGTCGGGTTATCCTGGGCACTTAATGGTCAATTTGAGCAAGCGCAACATGTCCTGCAGACAGTGCCCGCCGATCATCTGCTGGGCAATCAGGCACGGCGCCTTCAGCAAGCCCTCAAAACACCACCAATACCCCGTAAATCACCACCTACCGCCCGGCTTTTGGCCGGCCTTCTACCTGGCGCAGGACATCTCTATCTGGGCAAACCTTGGCAAGGGCTCACCGCTTTTCTGTTAAATGGCTCCTTTTTAACCGGCGCCGTGTTTGCCTTCCGCGAGCACCTATACGCCACCGGCGCCATCCTGCTCTACTTCGAGACTGGTTGGTATCTTGGCAACATTAACAGTGCCGGCGCCGGCGCCCAAGCCGCCAATCGCCGACAACAACGCGACTTTGCCGAGCATCTCAAGTCCACCTATACCCCACCGCCTCTCTCCCTGCAGGATCTACAGGCCCCCACGCTTGGCCTACGCCTCACCTTTTAAACCAGCCTCCGTGTTACCGCACCTCCTCCTAGAGGATAAGCCGTATACCCCACCTCAGTAAAGAAGTAGACTTCTTTGGCCATAAGTAGGAGCCTCTAGTGGATCGCATCCACCACAAAAAACTTACCTGCAGACGGATTGGAAATCCGCCCGCACGCAACCGCTGGTGGTGGTGCCCACCATGATCAGTGAGTCAGCCTGGAAACAGGTCAGAAACGAGTTAAACGGCGTGCCATGAAAGGCGCTCGGTTTCAATTTTTTGATTATGATATCCTGCGCCATAGGGGCAATCTCATCGTTGATTTGATTACCATCGGGGCGACTTTGGGTCAAATCACGGCCGCTTCGCCCTGTGCCCGTGCGGTTGTTCTTCCATGACCATGAACCGCTCCCCAGTGCTGTAGATAACCGGAAGTCCCTTGCGGCGGGCAGCTTGCAACAAACGTTTGATTTGACGCATGGCTTGCCAAGCTTCCTCACCGCATGAATTCGGCCAACGCTGAATCGATTGCCAGATAGATTCCGGCCGATCACCGGTAAAATTATAATTGACGTCGACCACAAGCAACACCGGGCGCTGGCCGAATCCGGCACGCTGGCCATAGCCAGCTGCGGCAAAGACTTGTTTGTCCCGTTCGGTCAAAAATTGATCCCATATCCGTTCTGCCATCATTCATCTCCTTCATTTGGTACACCGATACCAATGCCCGTCCTCCATACCGCTGCCGAGATCTGCACCAGCCATATTGGGTCATTATGCACCAGGCCGGCCTTAGACGTCTAGACTTGGCATGGACTAAAGTGGGTGAAAAAAGCACTGATCCTGTAGGAAGGCTAAAAACAAGACTTGACGCAGCGGGGGATTGTTGGGCATCATGTCGCTGTCAAAATCGCCAGAGTCGGAAGGCGGGAAAGATCGTAAGACATTAAGGATGCAATAGGCGCGATGGACGCGGAACAGCCGTTACAAATGTGCGATGCGCTGCTACCTCTGGTCGGCGAGGCATGTTGCCAACAGTTGTTGGCCCGTATGTACGATCGTGAGGTGTTGCGAGCGGCAGATATCAAAACCGAGACGATCTGTCGTGTCGATGCATTTATCGCCTCACATGGCGTTGAGGCAATGCCTCGCCGTGAGGTGATGTTAGAGAGCGACAGTAAGAGTCGCATCTTCGTGGTGCATACGCAGCTTAGCGACAGCGATAGCTTTACCCTAGTGGTCAAATGGTATAACGGCAGCCGACAACGACTAGCGACGGTAGAGCAACAGATGAACACCTATTTTCAGCAGCGTTTGGCGCCATATTGCGCCGTCGGTCCGATTCTGGCGGTTGTGCCGCTGATGGCGATAGAGCCGTTGAGCGTCGCCATTATGCCGTATCTGGGCGACACCACATTATACGACTACCTGCACCAAATGCCTCGTCATTCCCCACAAGTCGAAACCCTACTATGTCAGGCCAGTGACACCCTAGCCGCAGCTCAGGTACTGGGCCGCTTGGGACACGAGGAGCAGGCTATTCACCTCACCAATCTGGCGTCTGAAGAAGAGGCAACGGCATATTTTTTATACCAGATCGACAGCGTACTGCTTCAGACCTTAAGCGTCGGTAGTCAAGCGTCGTCAATGGCGAACGATCTACTCGAACCATTGACGTTTTTTGCCGCCATCCTGGGTGCTGATTCGTGCACGGCAGGACTGTACTATCGAGGTATCAATCCACGTAACATTATGTGGTTTGAGGGACAGCAGATTGAAATTGATTTTGAGCAAGAGACGCTGCGCAGCCGGTACATTGATATTGTGACCCTATTGGAAAATGGACTCGAGATGACGCACTGGGATGCGGCGGCGGATTATCCATGTTTTGATGCACAAACCCCTTTCGTCCTGTGGGATGCACGGCGGCAGTGGGCTTGGGATGTCCTGGCCCAATATAATTATCTCAATCACCATCAGGTCGAGGCGTTGACCGAATCGTTTCTTGCCACCACCTCACGTTTCGAACAGCAATATCTGGCCTCGCAACGACCAACTCTGAGCCGAACCCAGCGCCGCTTGCTACTCGAAACCGCTCGCCTATTTCGGCATTTGCAATACGTGGGTTATTGTAAGCGCAATGAACAGCAAGCGCTGACGGCGGCCAAACGACTCAGCAGCCAGTACCGCCAACAGTTCCATGCGCTGTGGGCAAAATGTACGCTGGACCGATTGCTCTATCCGCAGCGGCCGGCAGATAAATGTTTACCGGACGCAGGTCGTGAGGCAGCGCTGGCGCTACGCCGGACGCTGGATGGGTTGCCGATTGGATAATAGACCAAGATGACCGATTCGTTACCAGCGCTACTGATCTCCATTCCTGAAGGGGTGATTGACCTAGGGTGGGGGCACCCCTCGTCGCGCCTGCATCCGTTGCAAGCCGTGCAACAGGCAGCCACCCACATGATGACGCACACCGGGGTGGCAGCATTACAGTATGGAGCAGAGCAAGGCTTTGGCCCGCTCCTCGAGTCGCTAGCGGCCTTCTTGTCACAGCCAGATGCGTACGATCTACGCGTCGAACCCGAGACGCTCTTTCTCACCTGCGGCGCGTCGCAGGCACTTGATCTAGCGTGTACGCTACTGACCCATGCCGGTGATACCGTATTCGTTGAAGAACCGACCTATTATCTGGTGCAACGTATCTTTGCTGATCATCATCTGAATGTCATTGGCGTGCCCACCGATACTGACGGCTTGTGCCCGGATGCCCTTGAAGCCCTATTGAATGATCCGGCTGTGCCGCGGCCGACGCTGCTCTATACGATTCCGACCTTCCAAAATCCTTCCGGTAGCGTTCTATCTGCGGAGCGCCGCCCAGTGCTGGTTGATCTGGCACAGCGTTATGCGTTTACGGTATTGGCCGATGAAGTTTATCACCTCTTATACTATGATGCACCGCCACCGCCACCGTTGATGGCGTTTGATGACTCGGAACAGGGCTGTGTGATCTCGCTCGGTTCATTCTCGAAAATCCTTGCCCCTGGTTTACGCGCGGGGTGGATTCAGGCAAATCCTGTCCTGCTTCAGCGCTTCGTACATGCTGGTATGATTGCCAGCGGTGGTGGGTTGAATCAATTTATAGCAAGCCTGATCCATGCGACACTTGATTTAGGTCTACTGGCACAAAACCTTACCATCTTGAAGGCGACATATGGCAAACGTGTACAGGCGTTGACCGCGGCGTTACAAACGCACCTGGCGCATGAGGTGGACTTTACACCTCCCGCCGGTGGCTATTTCTTCTGGCTCACCTGCCCCAACGATGTGGACAC
>JAPULM010000556.1 GCA_027294925.1 bacterium | reverse complement strand
ACAGAGGAGGAGGCGAAACGTTTGTCGGCAAGTCGCAACCTGGCCAAACTGAAAACTGCCCTGGGTCGTCGGGAAGGTGTGCCACCGGTCGAAGACGCCTTGGCCTATCCATACAGCGTTGACGAATCCGCTTATGTCCGGCAATTTAGTCAATATTATATTGATGGGGATCCGCAGCAGGTCAAACAAGGCCTCGATTCGATTAGCCAAACTTATCAAACGTGTGACCTCAGTGTGGTGACAATTTGTTACGACTTTGACGCCCGCGTGCGTTCCTACGAGCTGATAGCAGAGGTATGTGGCCTTAAGGAGCAGTGCCAAGAAAAACTGAGTTTTGATACACTCGAATAAACGCCTCGTTCTGCGCCGAAGCGTTTACGGCATCGTTATAATCGGTAATAAGGTGGTCTGGTCAACAAGGGCCTTCTGCAGCTGCCCCTGTGTCAGACCTGTCGCATTGCGTAAATTGGCGCCCTGCAAGTTTGCCCCAACCAAATTGGCGCCCTGCAGACGTGCTCCTCGCAAGTCCGCATAGCGTAGATCCGCCCCAACCAGATTTGCTGCACGTAAATCAGCGTTGACTAAAAATGCGCCGACCGCATTGGCGTATTGCAAGTTCCTTTGTCTCAGGTCTGCGCCGCGGATGGTGCGGCCTGTATCTGGGCGAGAAGCAGGAGGCTGTATTTGGGTTGACAACTCAGCCTCGGCAAGCTCGGCAAACGGTCCATGTCCAATGAAGATCAGAAACTGTGGTACGATACGCTGTAAACCTACTGCACTAAAAGGCCAGGTGATTTTGGGTTTGGCTTGGCTAGTGGCAAAAACGTGTGGGGGAGCGCCGGTCAGGGCACCAAAAGAGATGCACGATAAAACGGTAAGTATAATGCCAGCCAGCAGGATCGCTAAGGCACCGTGTTTATAGCGTTGGAACTGCCTGCCTTGTAAAGCGGTGCGGGCAAGGCTCTGAAAGAGTATGGCGAATCCGCAAGTAATGACGGTTAAGTTCAAGTGGGAAAACGTCATCAGCCAGTCATGGCGGGGCAGTCCGTAGAGCCAGAAAGCCAGTAAGGTAAATGGTACAAGCCACCAAATAAAGAAGGTGCACAAGCTCGTTTGGAGATGGGAAAGGGGTGGGCGATTTTGGCGTAGGCGCTTATTATGGGCGCGTATCAGGCCGTTTGGTAGCCAAGGGTGAACGGAGCGGTCGAGAGGGCGGCCATCAGGAAAGACCGCAGGCAAATTTGCCAGTTCTTCCCATAGGCGTTGTAGATATAGATTTTGAAAGATGTATAGGACAGCCAATAGAATAGGTAGCAGGTTATATACCGTTGCGGTTGGGATGGGCAACGTGATGTCGGGGAAAAGCGCAATAGGGGCACTGGTCAGAAGCCGAGCATCCGTTGTCGCGTTTATACACAGCCAGGCCAATAGACAGCTGCACAAGATGAATAGAAATAAGCGGCGTGCCTGACGTGTGAGATCGCGGACAGTGTGGATCCCGCTAAACAGAACGGTGTCAGGCGAAAATTTGGCACCAGATAAATCTGAGCCTGCGAACTGACTGGAGACCAGACCGATACAATCGGTGAAATCGGTATGTTGTAGATTGGCTTGTTGCAAAGAAGCGTCTTGCAGGTTACAGGATTGCAGTCTAGCCCCTTGTAGGTCAGCGCTACGTAGGTTGGCCTGATTGAGATTGGCGTTGTGCATGGTCGCATGCTGTAGACTAGCACCAACACCATTGGCTTGTTGCAGATTGGCACCTTGTAGATTAGCCCCTTGTAAGTTGGCGCCTTGTAACTGTGCTTCTTTCAAGAACGCCCGCTGGAGGTTCGAAGCGCAAAGCTCTGCCTGACGCAAATCAGCCATCATGAGATTGGCGCCCTGCAGGTTGGCTTCGTGCAAACTGGCTTGTTGCAGATTGGCTTCATATAGATCAGCCCCTTGCAAATTGGCTTTATGCAACAATGCGCGTCGCAGATCCGAACCTCGCAAAGTGGCATTTTGGAGATTTGCGCTTTGTAAGCGTCCGCCTTCTATCATGGCATGATCGAGATCCGTATCTTGTAGATTCGCTTCTGAGAGCACCGCCAGCCGTAAATTAGATCGATCTAGCTTAGCGCCAATCAGTTCCAATTGTTTTCCCTCCCTGCCGCGCGTGCTGAGCCATCGTTTATGGGCCTCAAGTGCACGCATTAGATGGTCGTCGGATAATCTATCTAGAGAGGTTGGTTTGGCAATTGGCTCATGTGGTGCATCGCTGCGGGTCATCAGGTGCCTTTCTTTGTATTGAGTCAGTTTCCTCATCGGGGTAATTTTACGTTGCACGATTAACTTCTACAAGCAAAACAGCTGTCGCAAGATTGTGATGTGCAAGCGTTTCACTTATGCTATGAGCACAGCGGCTTTTTTTCAAAACCTATCCGTTTTGAAACAGGTCTATACGTAAGTCGGTGACGGTGATGAAAAACGTAGGGGGAAAAGTAGCCAGAGGAGATGCCTTCGGTGACTTCAGATGACAACCCGAATCAATTTAGTACATCAAAAATAGATGATGTCGAGCATTTGTTGCTCACGCATGTGCAGCAGATCGTGAATGAGTTGAATCGAGGGCGTACGTCTTCTCAGTTGGTGAGGTTGGATAGTCAACTAGAACGTGAGTTGGCTTTAGACAGTTTGGGGCGTGCCGAACTGATTTCGCGTCTCGAACACGCTTTCGACGTGCGCTTATCAGATCAAATACTCTCTACCGCGGAAACACCGCGCGATTTGTTAGGGGCGTTGCAACGCTCTGACTTGCCAAGGTTAGGCGCCAAGACCTTTAGTACGTCTCAAATATATCATGATGGGATTGATGTTAACATCCCTGTCCAAGCCAGAACCTTGACCGACGTGCTTGAGTGGCATGCCTCTACGCATCCTGAACGGCCGCATGTGCATTTACACACCGACGATGATCAAGTTGAAGTTATCACCTATGCATCGCTGTACAACAAATCGTTGAAGATCGCTGCCGGCTTGCAAGAGATGGAATTGAAGCCCGGCCAGACGGTTGCCATGATGTTGCCGACAAGTGAGGATTTTCTGGTTTGTTTCTACGGAATTCTGTTTGCCGGTGGCGTTCCTGTGCCTATTTATCCTCCGACCCGACCGTCGCAACTGCAGGATCATTTGAAGCGCCAGGTTGGGATTTTGAACAACGCGCAAAGCCCTATTCTGATTACCATCCCAGAAGCACGCAAGTTAGCATATTTAGTCAAAGCGCTAGCCTCTGATCTGCAGCGTGTGGTTACCCCGATGGAGCTAGTTGGAGGCAATGGGCGGTATCAACAAGCCAACATCCAAACTGAAGATATGGCTTTAATACAATACACTTCCGGAAGTACAGGCACGCCCAAGGGGGTGGTTCTGACACATGCTAATTTGTTGTCAAATATTCGGGCGATGAATCAGGTGGTGAATACCACTCCGTCAGACGTTTTTGTGAGCTGGTTACCACTTTACCATGATATGGGGTTAATCGGGGCCTGGTTAGGTAGTGTCTATTGTGCCTATCAACTTGTTTTGATGTCGCCGTTAGCTTTCTTGTCTCGCCCCGCACGTTGGTTATGGGCCATTCATCATTATG
This sequence comes from bacterium, assembly GCA_027294925.1. The sequence goes on along the minus strand of JAPULM010000556.1, from coordinate 3,592 downwards.
GTGGCACTATTTCCGGAGCCCCTAACTTTGCCTACGGTCTTTGTTTGAACAAAATTGACAGTGCTGACGTGAATGGCCTGGACCTCAGCTCGTGGCGTCTTGCATTCAATGGTGCTGAGGCAATCAATTCTCACACCATGGCGGCATTTAAGGAGCGCTTTGCGACCTACAGGTTTCGCCCTGATGCGCTATTGCCTGTATACGGATTAGCCGAAAATACGCTGGGGCTGGCTTTTTCGCCACTTAATCGAGCTGCGCGGATTGATTATATTCAACGCGAGCCATTCGGCCGCTTAGCCCAGGCGATACCCGTGGATGATGATAAATCTGACGCTTTATCGTTTGTTTCTTGTGGGTTTCCCCTGCTCGGCCACCAGATCCGTATTGTTGACGACCTGGGATTAGAGGCCCCCGAACGACAAGTCGGCCGTTTGGAATTTAGAGGTCCCTCTGCCACGGGTGGTTATTTTCGTAATTCCAAGGCTACCTATGAGCTTTTCAACGATGGCTGGTTGGTTTCCGGCGATTTGGCCTATATTGCAGAAGGTGAGGTCTTCATAACCGGTCGGCACAAAGATCTTATCATTCGGGCTGGACGTAATCTTTATCCACATGAGCTTGAAGATGCGCTCGGTGATGTAGAGGGCATCCGTAAGGGATGCGTGGCCGTATTTGGCAGTACGGAGGCTACAGCAGAAACGGAACGCCTGGTGGTGGTTGCCGAAACCCGCGAAACAGAGCCTGCGAGGCAAGCCATACTACGTTCCAAAATCAACTCTGTGGCGGTGGATATTCTCGGTACGCCACCTGATGATATCGTTCTAGCACCGCCGTCAGCTGTCCTCAAGACCTCAAGTGGCAAAATTAGACGAAGCGCAACGCGTGATCTATATGAAAGCAATAAGCTTGGTGGCGCCCAGGGGGCGGTGTGGTTACAAGTGGCTCGTTTGGCGCTGTCGGCATGGTGGCCGCAGCTGCAACGGCTACGTCGGAATTTGAACCAGGTTGTCTATGCCGGATACGTTTGGTGCGTGTTTTGTCTATTGGCGCCAATTGCTTGGTTAGCCATTCTTTCAACGCCGAGTCGTGTAAGGCGACAAGACGTCATACGCAAACTGACCCGTTTGGCATTCCGCCTGAATGGGATACCCATTCAGGTGCAGGGGCTTGAGCATATTCCTGAGGGTGGACCCTATGTGTTGGTTGTCAATCATGCCAGCTATCTTGATGCGCTTCTTCTCATTGCCGTTATGCCATTGGGTCTTAAATTTGTAGCCAAACAAGAGTTATACCGAAACGTTTTCTCTCGAATCCCGATGCAACGTCTAGGGGTTGAGTTTGTCGAACGCTTCGATGCAACGCGTGGGGTTGAAGATATGACACGGATAGCGAAGATGGTTCGTCAAGGTGAGCCTGTGTTGTTTTTCCCGGAAGGAACGTTTCACCGCAATCCTGGATTACAGCCCTTTCGCATGGGCGCATTTGCCGTTGCTGCTCAGGCCGGGGCATTGGTGATACCAGCCGCTATTCGAGGCACGCGCTCTATGTTGCGAGCCGGTCAATGGTTTCCCCGTTGGGGAAGGTTAAGCGTCGTGGTGGGACAGCCTATAAAGCCCACTGATGGCGACTGGTCAAGCACTGTTATGTTATGCAATGCAGCGCGTCGCCAGATTTTGGAGATATGCGGTGAGCCCGACTTGCAATAGGGTTTCATGCTAAAACCTTTATCTGGGTGATTTTCTGCCCAACACGGCGTAAAGTGGATCGGTATCGCCGGCAGATTTAGGGCTACGATCACTGGCTTCAATTGCGCCAAAATTTCCTGCATGTTGAAAGTAGCGCTGTACGAGTTGTATATGTTGCTGATCATTTAAAGCCCGCCATATCGCGATGGCTTTGGTCGGGAACATACGATTCGAGAAGAGCACCGCAAATAATCCCTGTGGCTTCAAAATCCGATTGACATCTCGAAACACCTCAATTGGCTGGGTTAGATACTGAATGGAGACGGTGATCACAACAGCGTCAAACGTATCATGTTCAAAAGGTAAACATGGATCGGTATTAACGTCATGTACAATGTAATCCGTTAGGTCTGGATTGTCCTCCATCTCTTCTGCATTGAGTCCTAGACCAATCAACTGTGCTTTTGGGATTTCCGCCGGCCAGTGCGAGCGCCAGCTACTGAGGAGGTCAAGTACGATGCCGTTATGTGGCATGACCTCACGTAGGAATTGTTTGACAGCAAGAATAGCTGCATCACCAATGTGTACGACTTTGCGAGGTAAACTGTAAAACTGACTGTCGGATGTTTCGTCGAGACGGGTGAAATCTTCGGGTTGAAATGGGATCTTCATGGTTGTGTGCCTTAAAACCAGTTGGCTTTATCGACGATGTTCAAAAGTGATTCACCGGCGCTAAACCGTGTGCAATTTTCCAGCAGGATTGCCGTTCGACACCCTTGCAAATAGGGGCCGACACTGGCTATGTGGGGTGTTATGAGCACACCTGGAATGGTCCATTGCGGATGGTCAGATGGCAAGGTCAATTTGGCAGACATCGAGCTAATCTCGGTATTTGCTAGGCATATACCAGATTATTGAGAACTCAACCAAGCCCATCCCTAAATCTCACGCTAGGCATTCTCTTCCCGCCTATTGCGTGTGGCATAAAATCAGATGCTTTTATATCACAAGACGAGGGCGTGGCAAAGTCATAAACGGAAGGGTTATCCGCCAAACCGCCGTTTTGCCACCTTAGCGTAGGTCCAACAAAGAAGGCTCAGCAAGCATTATTACAGCCGATGTTGATATGATGTTTAATACGAATCTTGTGTCCTAGTTTGCGTTTGTGGCATGAAATAGCATTTTGTTGGCACCGACTGTAATGATGAATCCATCTTTCAGCTCGGATGGTTTACGGATGGTTACACCGTTTACCTTGGTTTTGCGAAACCCTTCGGAATGTGTAATGTAAAAGCTATTGTCTTTTTTGGTGATAATAAAAGCAATGCCGCCAACCAAGAATCCGCGAATTTGAATATCGGCTGTATCACTCTTGCCGCCGAATGTTGTCCGTTTGGTGAGTTTGATTCTGTTTTTCAGCGAACTACTGGAAAAAAACTCAATTTCGCCCTCTAGTACGGGCTTGGGGGGGTGAAGAATGGACTTTTCCTTTACGGTGGGTTTTCCGTTGATTAAATGATCCTTGTCTTGGGGTGGGTTTTCTTCTGGAGCGTCATTCTTAACGGCAACATTTTGTTCTGCGGCCAAGGGTTTTCCAGACCTTAACGCCATGATTGCAGGTAATGATTTGGCGTTTAATAAAAATGTTTGTTCTGCCAATGAAGTTGTATCAAGCTCCTCACCAGCTTCGATGTTATTTGCTCCATTGTCGACAAAAAAAACAATCGTGTGTTTTCCGACTGAAATTTCATCGCTGTCTCTGAGGATGCATTTCGTTAGTTTTTTGTCGTTAAGCAAACTCCCGTTTCCGCTATCTAGATCTTCAACGATATAATCAGATTTATCTTGTTGAATTTTAATATGATAACGAGACACGGATAAGTTGTCGATTACGATATCATTGTTGT
>JAPULM010000555.1 GCA_027294925.1 bacterium | reverse complement strand
TCGTTGGCGTAAATCTCGACCCATTCACTGACACCCTCGGACGGGTAGTCGATATGGTAGCAGATCACACCCGGGTGCTCGAGCATCACCTTGCACAGCGCTTCCTGATTGGACTTAAAACCAGCAACACTACCGTCTTTGATGTCCCAGCGAAGTTTGAGCATGAAGGCCATTTATTCTCTCCCTGACTTCGGCTTATTTGGATTATTATTCGACACTTTTCGTCGCCGTGGCGGAAAGCGTTGTGTGCGGATGCGCTCACCGAGGCAACGCCGAACGGACAAGAACAAAAGCATGGGTAAGAATTTGCCGACTTCTCAAGTGTAAAGCAATGCTTATCCTGGGCGTGAAACTAAGTCATGTAGACTGACCGCTTTGCACCGGGACGGATACCCACGAAGTACACTTCGGGTTAATTTGGCTTGATCGAAAGGAACTGACCCATGAATTCGAGATGCGGTTGGCTGGCCAGCACATGCACGGCGCTCTCGCTGGTGGCCTGCTATGGAACTCTCGCGGTTGTTGCTGTCGTCGGGCAATCGGTGGATAGGTTCGCACACATCCAGGCAGGGCGGCCTCATAGGAGATGATTTGGTGAGAAGAGTGCTAGTGTGAAACGGGGTTCGGATATTGATGAAGGTCCACGTTATCGATGGGTTATTCTAGCCGTTTCGACCACAATTCTCGCGGTCACGATGGGCCAACTCGTAAATGGCCTCTCGGTCTATTTCGTGCCGATAGAGACATCTGAAGGCTGGGGCAGAGGCGACATCGCTCTGATTAATACTTCGGGTCTTGTCGGTCTGGCACTCGGCTCGATCGTTATGGGATTTGCGGCCGAGAAGTTTGGGGTGCGCCGCATCGCGCTCATGGGGATCACCGTGACCGGGATCGCTATTCTCATTGCGTCCAGGGCCACAGAGCTTTGGCAGTTCTATTTGCTCTTTTTCATGGCTGGTGCACTCGGCGGTGGTGCCCTGTCGGCCCCGCTCTTGGCGCTTGTGGGCAATTGGTTCGTACTTGGGGCGGGATTGGCTATCGGGATCGTCTCTGCGGGCCAGGCGCTCGGACAAGGGGGTGTTCCCTTTACCGGTGCTTTTTTGATCGAGGCGCTCGGCTGGCGAAATGCGATGATGGCACAGGGCCTGATCACCCTGGGTGTGCTGTTGCCACTTGGCATGTTCTTGCGGGACTCCCCCGTTACGAACAATAAGGGGACCTTGGCCGACGAAACGCCATCCGGGCTGCCCAATGCCGTGATAACGATCTGGATTTCGGCGGCGGTGGTTTTCTGCTGCACTTGCATGGCAGTTCCGCTGATGCACCTTCTTCCACTCATCCAAGGCCGCGGCTTTTCAGCGCCTGAGGCCGGCAGCGTGATTTTTGTGATGTTGACGGTCGCGATCGTTGGTCGTGTCGCGTTTGGCAAACTCACCGATATCATTGGAGCGGTTCCCGCCTACCTCATGGCCTCGGCCTGGCAGACTCTGCTTGTGTTCGGATTTGTATTTCTTGAAAGGCTCGATACTTTTTTCCTTTACGCTGCGGTTTATGGATTTGGCTATGCGGGGGTCATGACAACTATCATTGTCACGACGCGGAACCTGACCGCGCCGGCCCGTCGCGCCTCGTCGTTGGGGGTTGTCATGGCTTTTGCCTATCTCGGGCACGGGCTTGGTGGCTGGCAGGGCGGATACTTCTTCGATCTGACCGGCGATTATCAGTGGACTTACGCCAACGCTGCCATTGCAGGGATTATCAATCTGGCAATCGTCTCCGCGCTGTGGCTGACAATCAACCGCAGGCCAGCCATCGCGATCGCCTAGGGTAGTACTGCAAGGCGATCAACTACACCCCGCAAACCCTGCACACCCCACCCCATCAACGGGTATTGTACCGGTCAAGTAGGCGGGCGCCCTCGGTCCACTCCTGATCACGGGCACTATATTACCCATTGGCCGGCCTCACATTCTCTGCGCGGTTACCTAACAGGCGTGTAATCTCACTTCATACAACGGTTGAAATTACCGTTGGACAGCGTTGGATCCGGTTAGACAGAATAGGACACAGATGGACCACTCCTTACGAATTATTACGTCCATGAATTGGACAGTGTTGGATATTGCAGGACAACGCATGCTAATGCCTTACAATCACTTCATAATTCAGTCCGCTGTCTTGGACAGCGTTGGACAGCACGTGCTAGCCTTTGACGTACATCCCCTACTAATGCCCTACTAATTGATTTGGGCACCCCACCCCTTCAACGGAAAATCTACTGGTCAACTGGCAAGCCCCGATGGGCTGATCAGACGTCCTGTAGCTTTCTACCCGGGGATGAAAAAATACTGAGGATATATTTTCCGGAAAAATGAAGCCTTGCTGGTGACAAGTTGCGAGATACTAGTTCCATTAATTCGTGCGCTTGTTCGCTACGCTTTTGGTGACCAATGCGCATGTAATAAGCCGTGTCAATTGAGCCGTCGGGCCGGTGCTTGATGTTTTTTGCATATTCGGGATGCATGGTGTGGCTCCTTTTTTCTGCTGCTTCAGTGCAGCACGGACGACCGATCCCCGCTTGAAGACTCTCTTAAGAAAGTCTTGTCTTATGCTTGGGATTTCGGAAAAGGGCGTCTTATATTGAAAACCAGTCCCCAAAAAATATTGCGGCGCACATGAACTACCAGTTTGCCAACTGTTCCATTGACCCTGTTCGGCATGAATTCACATGTGATGGCCAGGTAATTCACATTGAGCCCCAGGTTTTCGATGTCCTGCTGTTGCTGGTCAGGCATGTGGGCGACCTGGTGACACGGGATCATCTGATCGAGGAAGTCTGGAAAGGTCTTATCGTATCCGATTCAACAATTAGCGCCCGAATTAGCGCAGCTCGCGCCGCCGTAGGCGACAATGGAAAAGACCAACGAATTATCAAGACCATCTCACGCCGGGGGTTTCAGATGGTCGTTCCTGTGCACACTAACACCATTGCAATTCGTGGTGACAGCGCGGCGTCACCGGAGGCAGGACAAGTTATTCGGTTTACCCATTCTGCGGATGGCTTGAAAATTGCATACGCGATATCCGGCAACGGACCCCCGCTTGTCAGGGTGGGGCATTGGCT
>JAPULM010000554.1 GCA_027294925.1 bacterium | reverse complement strand
AAGGACCTCTCAAGGAGGTTATCCTAATGGCCATTGATGAGATCAATACCGCCGGTGGGGTTCTCGGCCGTCAGGTTGAACCGTTGGTGGAGGATCCGGCTTCAAATTGGGATTTATTTGCAGAAAAGGCCAAAAAATTATTGTTACAAGATAAAGTTTCAGCAGTTTTCGGCTGCTGGACATCGGTAAGCCGGAAGTCAGTTTTACCGGTTTTTGAACAATACAACGGCCTTCTGTTCTATCCGGTGCAATACGAGGGCGAGGAATGCTCCAAAAATGTGATTTACACCGGCGCCACTATCAACCAACAGGCTGCGCCTGCCGTTGATTACATGATGAGTCCGGAGGGTGGCAGTAAAAAACGCTTCTACTTGATCGGCACGGATTACGTTTACCCGCGCACCACCAACAAAATCCTGCGCCTCTATCTAAGCGAAAGTAAGGGTGTAAAGGTTGCTGATATCCGTGAAGAATATACGCCCTTTCATCATCAAGACTACCAAACCATAGTCGGAAAAATTAAAAGCTTTTGCGCCGGCGGAGACGGCGCTGTCATCAATACCATCAACGGTGATAGCAATGTGCCGTTTTTCAAGGAGCTGGCGAACCAAGGCATTACTGCAGATAGCTGCCCGGTGATCTCGTTCAGTTTTGCCGAAGTGGAACTGCAAACCTTGGATGTGAAGCCGTTGGCCGGTCATCTGGCCTCCTGGAATTATTTCATGTCACTGAAAAATCCTAACAATTTCAAATGGATCAAGTCCTACAAGAGCTGGTGCGAGAAACGTAATATTCCAGCCAAACAATGCGTTACGGATGATCCGATGATGCATGCCTATATGCAAGTCAAGCTATGGGCTAAAGCGGTGGAAAAAGCAGGCTCGACCGATGTCGATAAGGTGCTGAAAGCTTTGGAAGGGCTCAGCCTGAACAGCCCGGTGGGTAAATACAAAGTTGATGAGAAGAATCATCACACCTGGAAACCAGTGTATATTGGCAAAATCCGTGCAGATGGACAATTTGACATTGTGTGGAAAAGCAAGAGCTGGGTGAGACCACAACCCTGGAGCGAGTTGACCTATCCCGGTCGTGCCTGTGATTGGAGTGGATCTGGTAAAGGCACTTATGATACTGTGAGTGGATCACGGCTATGGCTGTCTGAAAGATAACCAACAAACGAAGCAACATTCGTCCGCTGGAGGGCCCTCAGCCTGCTGAGGACCCTCTTTACGTGTTAAAACAGAAGGGGGTGAGCGTGCGACTGACTGGTCTTACGCTACTCATCTGGCTTTTTACCTCAATCACTATGTCTAGCCCACAGGCCAATGCTGCGGGTCTGGCAGATTATGCCGACCAGCTTGCCGACCCTGTCCGCCAACAGAGCGCTCTCAAACAGATCCTCGACCTCGCCGACCCTGCTTCGCTGGAGTTGCTTAAGGCACTAAAGGAGGGCGCCCTGTACCGTTGGCAAAGTCGCCTCTATAGGTTCACTGAGGAAGGCGTTTTTGTTGATCTGAACGGAAAAAAGCTGCTTGATGCTGTCGGTGAGCCCCTGTTTCCTGATCAGGGTATGGATGAGGTGCCTTTAGAAGAGGCCAATCATTCGGTGTTGCAGCGAGCCTTAGACAGCATTGAGCTTTACTCACCCGAGCCGGGCAAACGTAAGTCGACAGCGCTTCGACTCGGCAACATGCGTGATGCGGGACTTCTCGTCATGCTTGAAAAAGCGCAGGCCGGGGAAACCGATGCTGCCGTTCAAGCCGTACTCACAGAAGCAATTAACAAACAACGATTATTTGATCCACAAGCACAAATCCGCTTACAAGCCGTACGCCACTTTGACGCCACTCGAGCCGAATCTGCTATGAGTCTGCTGAGGCAATTGCATCAAACTGAGCCTGATCCGCAAGTGAAACTTGCCGTAACTGAGGCGATTCGTGGCATTGAAAGCTATCTCCAACTGCGTAACCTGGTTGGCTATCTGTTTAATGGACTCAGTCTAGCTTCGGTTCTCTTGATTATGAGTTTGGGGCTTGCCGTCACCTTCGGTCTGATGGGCATCATCAACATGGCACATGGTGAAATGCTCATGCTGGGCTCCTATACCGCCTATGTGTTACAAGAGTTATTCATTGCCCACCTGCCTCAATACCTCGACTACTATTTTGTCCTTGCCTTGCCTTTATCTATTGTTGTCGTGGGCATTGTGGGCCTGCTGATGGAACGCAGTATTCTAAGATTCCTCTACGGGCGGCCACTCGAAAGCTTGCTGATCACCTGGGGTATCGGGATGATTCTACAGCAAGCTGCACGGTTATTTTTTGGCGATCGAACGAGTGTGAGCCCGCCAACCTGGTTTCGTGGTGGATGGGAGATTATGGCCGGCTTGGTTTTTCCCTATAGCCGCCTGTTTATTATTTTGTTGTCGGTTTTGAGTTTAATGATGCTCTACCTGTTATTGTATCGATCCAACCTTGGACTCAAGGTCCGTTCGGTGATGCAAAACCGTGATATGGCCTCATGTATGGGGATTTCCGCCCGCAAAGTGGACGCCTATACATTCGCCCTGGGCACCGCCCTGGCGGGACTTGCCGGCTGTGCGCTCAGTCTCATCGGCACGGTTGACCCGGAAGTCGGCAAAACATACATCGTCGATTCATTTATGGTCGTTGTACTCGGCGGGGTGGGCAAGTTGCTTGGCGCCATTCTGGCTTCATTTGGCATTGGTATGTCGAATAAGATTCTTGAGCCATTGATTCCTGGCACTGCGGCTGCGGTCTATGCCAAGGTCGCCATCCTGGTGTTGGTGATTATTTTCCTACAGCGTAACCCCACAGGACTTTTCCCTGCCAAGGAACGCAGTGCTGCAGGGATGCTGCAATAAGGCAGAAGCGTTTAAAAGGTAATCAAGCCTATGCCCGCCTGGAAATCAGCCCTCTACCCAAGCATCATCCTGGCCCTCCTTCTGGTGCTTGCGTTACCGATGCTAAACGTCTATGGCATGATTTCAGATTATGCGCTCAATCTGTATGGCAAATATCTTGCTCTGGCAGTTCTCGCCTTGGGGATGAACCTCATTTGGGGTTACACCGGTATTCTAAGCCTTGGGCAGGCGATCTTTTTCGGCCTCGGCGCTTATGGTATGGGCATGCACCTGATGCTTGAGTCAAGCGGTAAAGGTGTCTACGGTGAAACGATTCCGGACTTCATGGTATGGAATCGTTTGACTGAGTTGCCCTTCTACTGGGTACCCTTCAAGTCCTTCCCGTTCGCTGTTGTTGCCAGTATCTTAGTTCCGGCCCTGGCGGCTGCCATCGTTGGTTTCTTGACCTTTCGTCGACGTGTGGGTGGGACCTACTTTGCCATCTTGACGCAAGCGATGGCTTTTGCGACCTGGTTAATGTTTAATCGTAACGAGCTGAATCTTGGCGGCACCAATGGCCTGACGGACTTTAAAACCATTCTTGGTTTTTCTCTCAGCAGTACCACGGTATCACGCAACCTCTATATCACTACGGCTTTTCTACTCGTGGTCAGCTTCTTTCTCTGTCGCTGGTTGGTTGGCTCAAAAATGGGGCTCGTGTTGACCGCTATTCGAGATCAGGAACCACGTTTGCGTTTCCTAGGCTATCCGATTGCGCAATATAAAATTTTTATTTTTTCCTTAGCCGGCGCCTTAGCGGGCTTAGCGGGTGCACTTTACGTACCACAAGCCGGTATTATCACGCCAAACCAGATTGGCGTGCTGCCATCATTAGAAATCGTCGTCTGGGTCGCTACCGGTGGCCGTAACAGCCTGCTGGGGGGAATCATCGGCGCCGTTGGCATCAACGCCGCCCGCAGTGTGCTGACGGCGGAATTTCCTGAATGGTGGCCAATTATTCTCGGCAGTTTGTTTGTCACCGTTGTCCTCCTGTTGCCAAATGGCGTCGTCGGATTGCCTCGGCAGTGCTTAGCAGGCATGCGTCGGCTGGCCGGCAAGCGTAAGGGACCTACACGTCTGTCGACCACTACCCCTGCTCAGTTGGATCAGGAAGACGGTTTAAACACCTCTTCCCATCCAACCGCCCTATAAAACGGTGAGAATGATGAAAGAACACGGCACCATTATGTATCTCGACGGGGTTACGGTCAGCTTTGACGGTTTTAAGGCTTTGACAGAGGTTGATTTCTATGTCGATCATGGCGAGTTACGGGCCCTGATCGGACCCAATGGGGCTGGTAAAACAACCTTGCTGGATGTCATCTGCGGCAAAGCGCGACCTGATACCGGGCGCATCATTTTTGGTGACCGAACGGATTTGAGCAAACTCGAAGAGCACCAGATTACCATGCTCGGGGTAGGACGCAAATTTCAAACGCCCGCTGTCTTTAAGCAGATGACCCTATTCGAAAACCTGACCCTTGCCCTGCGCCAGCCGCATCATGTTTTTTCTACTCTGTTTAGTCCCTTACAGAATGCTCAACGAGATAAAATAAACACCACCTTGGAGACGCTTGGCCTACACCAAAAAGCGCATCAACGAGCTGGTGCTTTATCGCATGGCCAGATGCAATGGCTTGAAATTGGTATGGTTATTGTGCAAGAGCCGGTCTTGTTTCTACTGGATGAACCGGTTGCGGGCATGACGCGAGATGAGCGGGAAAAAACGGCTGAACTTTTGCAGTGGTTAGCCAAAGATCATGCCGTGTTGGTGGTCGAACACGATATGGAGTTTGTACGCCAAACGGCACACCGGGTAACCGTTATGCACGAAGGCCGTATTTTGTGCGAAGGGTCGGTGGAGCACGTCCAGAACGACCCTCGCGTGGTCGAAGTCTATCTAGGACGGGGATAAAATTGCTTCGCCTCAACCGTGTTAATGTTAGTTATGGCGATAGCCAGGTGTTGTGGGAGGTCGACCTCCATGTCCCCGCCGGCCAGGTTGTTTGTTTAATGGGTCGTAACGGGGTTGGCAAAACAACCCTGCTCAAAAGTATTGTCGGACTGCTTAAGCCACGCTCCGGATCGATTGACCTGCAAGGCCGCCCGCTGTTGGGCTATACCGCCGATCGTAGAGCCCGCTTAGGCATCGGATATGTGCCGCAAGGACGAGAAATTTTCCCGGATATGACCGTACTGGAGAATTTACGCATCGGGCTGGTGGCTCGTGGCCTTGCATCGAATAGCATCCCGGACGAAATCTTTCAGTTATTTCCGGGGCTGCAGACGATGTTGAACCGTAAAGGTGGCGTGTTAAGCGGCGGTCAACAGCAGCAGCTAGCCATTGCCAGGGCACTTGTCACACGCCCATCCCTGTTACTTCTAGATGAGCCGACCGAGGGCATTCAACCATCCATTATTCTAGAAATAGAAGATATTATCCGGCGTATTCGAGCCACTGGGCAAGTGTCGATTTTATTAGTGGAGCAGTATGTTGATTTTGCTCAGCGGTTGGCGGATTATGTCTATGTGATGGAGCAGGGACGCATTGTTTTAGACGGCAAAATTGATGCGTTGGCAAAAGATGATGTCAAACGTTATCTCACATTCTGAACCCATCCAAACCATGACCAATGTGCTGCTAAAACCCAACCAAGGCATCTTGCGCCTCGTCTTACATCAGGACGGCAAACGGACAAGCATCAAAGACTGTTTTTACCATGTCCCCTTACAGGTCTTACGCCCCGCCTATCTAGACGACAGCGGCATGGCATATATCTATCTGTTGAACCCTTGCGGCGGTGTTGTCGGGGGCGATACCTATGACATATCAATCACCGTTGAAGCAGAAGCCCAGGCCTATATCACCACCCCGTCGGCAACCAAACTCTATAGCGCAACGCACTTACCGACACGGCAAAAGATCAACTTCAACTTAGAGAAAAATGCCCTCCTGGCCTATATGCCTGAGCAGACGATTCCTTATGCTGATGCAGCCTTTGATCAGCGTATCGAGGTGCACTTGGCGCCAGGCGCCAGGGTCTTCCTTGGTGACATATTAGCGCCCGGACGCGTGGCGCGCGGGGAGTCATTTCAATATCGATCGTACGATACTCGCTTGCTGATTAAAAATGATCAAGGCGATATCTTACTAGAAGATCATCTTCGTTTGCAACCCAAGCATCAAAGGCTGGCAGAACTTGGCATGTTCGAAGCGTATGCCTATATCGCTTCCTTCTACGCCTTAGGGCTGGATCAAACCCTATCTCAGCACTTGACCAACGACCTTCAGGGCGCTCTTGGCGACGAGCCGCATCTATTAGGCAGCGCAACTGAACTTGCCCATGGCGGATTGGCAGTACGCATCTTGAGTCAGACGCATCATCACGCCAATCAAGCTTTGCACATGGTCTGGGACACCGTTCGACAACAGGTTCAAGGCTGCCCGGCGGTGGCGAGTCAAATGTAAGGAGAGAGGCAGGCCACCCTTGCCGTTCTCATCGCAGCCAATCAACCGACTTAGGTCATTTTCATCATCTACAGAGCAGGAGAAATCAAATGCATTTAACCCCCCGAGAAATCGATAAACTACTCGTTTTCGTCGCCGCCGACGTCGCCCGACGTCGCCGTGAGCGTGGTGTGAAACTGAACTACCCTGAAGCAATGGCAATGATCAGCGCAGAGATATTAGAGGGCGCGAGAGATGGCAAATCGGTGGCCGAGTTGATGCAGTTCGGCAAACAAATTCTCGCCCGTCAAGATGTTATGGAAGGTGTACCTGAGATGATCGCAGAAGTTCAGGTTGAGGCGACGTTTGTCGATGGCACCAAGTTGGTGACCGTGCACGACCCCATCACCTGAATTAACCAATCCTTCACGATAGGGGCATCATGATGATTCCTGGTGAGTATAGGTTGCAACCGGACCCGATTCAGGCCAATCAAGGCCGTCAAACGGTTGACCTTGATGTTGTCAATCACGGTGACCGTCCCATTCAGGTCGGTTCTCACTTCCATTTCTTTGAGGTTAACAAAGCACTTGTCTTTTCACGCCGCTTGGCCTTTGGTAAACACCTCAATATTCCTTCCGGTTCTGCAGTGCGTTTTGAACCCGGCGACAGTAAACAGATAACCCTGGTTGCCTTTGCCGGCCAGCAAGAAGTTTATGGGCTCAACAACCTGAGCCAAGGCCCATTAAGCGCCGCAAACCTCGATAGCGCGCTGCAGCGCGCTATCGAGCAAGGCTTTGGCAATGTAGAAGCTGAGGACTCAAACGGAGGGTCTACCTCATGACACTACCTATCCAACGGCGAACTTATGCCCAGATGTACGGTCCAACGGTTGGTGACCGCGTCCGTCTTGCAGATACCGAATTATTTATAGAGGTTGAAAAAGATTTCACCACCTACGGCGACGAAGTGAAATTTGGCGGCGGCAAGGTATTACGGGATGGCATCGGTCAGTCCCCCCATGCTAGCGCAGATACGGCGCCTGATTTGCTTATTACCAATGCCCTGATTATCGATCACTGGGGCATCGTCAAAGCCGATATTGGCATTAAAAATGGGCAGATTTCGGCTATCGGTAAGGCAGGTAATCCCGCCTTGATGGCGGGCGTACACCCTGCTTTGGTGGTCGGCGCCGGCACCGAGGTGATAGCAGGTGAAGGCTTGATCATCACGCCGGGTGGCATTGATGCACACATCCATTTTATTTGTCCGCAGCAGATCCCGGAAGCGATGAGCTCCGGCATTACCACCATGCTGGGTGGGGGCACCGGTCCTGCCACCGGTACCAACGCCACCACCTGTACGCCGGGGCCTTGGAATATCCATCGCATGCTGCAAGCGGCAGAGGAATACCCGATGAACCTCGGCTTCCTTGGTAAAGGCAACAGCTCCTTGCCGCAAGCCTTAAACGAACAGGTTGAGGCCGGCGCCATGGGTCTCAAGCTCCATGAGGATTGGGGCTCAACACCCGCCGCCATTGATTGCTGCCTGAGCGTTGCCGACGTCTATGACATTCAGGTTGCGATTCACACCGACACCTTAAACGAAGCGGGATTTGTCGAAGACACCATCGCGGCCTTCCGCAACCGCACCATCCATACCTATCATACGGAGGGTGCCGGGGGCGGCCATGCGCCGGATATTTTACGTGTCTGCGGTGAAATGAATGTGCTGCCATCTTCCACCAATCCGACTCGCCCGTTTACCGTTAATACGCTCGATGAACACCTCGACATGCTGATGGTTTGTCATCACCTTGATCCCAGTCTACCGGAAGATCTTGCCTTTGCCGAATCACGCATCCGTCCTGAGACCATTGCGGCGGAGGATATTTTACATGATCTAGGTGCTCTCAGTATGATCAGCTCCGATGCTCAAGCCATGGGTCGAGTGGGTGAGGTGATCATGCGCAGCTGGCAAACGGCCGACAAAATGAAGCGTCAACGGGGTCCCTTGCCGCAAGAACAGGGCAACAATGACAACGTGCGGGTCAAACGTTATCTGGCCAAATTCACCATCAATCCGGCCATCACCCATGGCATAGCCGATTATGTGGGCTCAATCGAAGTGGGCAAGGCGGCCGATCTGGTGTTGTGGAAGCCGGCGTTTTTCGGCGTCAAACCGGAGCTTATCATCAAGGGCGGTTTCATCGCCTATAGCCTGATGGGTGATCCGAACGCTTCCATTCCAACCCCGCAACCTACCCTGTACAGGCCGATGTTTGGGTCATTGGGACGGGCAAAATACGCCACCTCATATACCTTTGTCTCGCAGGCGGCGATGCAGCTTGATATCCCTGCACAATTGGGTTTACAAAAGCTGATTGCCCCGGTTCGTGGTTGTCGGGACTTGCAAAAGACATCTATGATTCACAACAACTATACCCCGCATTTGGAAGTGGATGCGGAAACTTATGTGGTAAGAGCCGACGGTGAGTTACTCACCTGTGAGCCGGCCGAGAGCCTGTCGTTAGCACAACGATATTTCTTATTTTGAGGTAATCGGATGGCCGCGCCTCAATCTGTCAGGACGGGGAATACCCTGTGGTCGCTTTTACAAATCAGCGACCAATTTTTCCCTACCGGCGCCTATACGTTTTCGCATGCTCTCGAGACTTATGTGACAAAAGGCATCATTGATGACCGTGTGTCATGTCAGCAATGGCTTGTCAACTTAAGCTATAATACGCTTGGCCCGTGTGACATGCTTTTTTGCCGGCAAGCGCATCGTCTGAGCGCTGCTCAAAATCTAACCAAACTTGTTCATCTTGATCGCCGTTTAACGGCAATCAAGACAGCGCGAGAACTTCGTCACGAAAGCCAGCATACTGGCCGGGCATTTCTCAGGGCTGCGATGGCCCTCTCCCCTCCCCCATTTACCAAGGCGGTTTATCATCAGCTCCAACAAGACATGACAGGTCATCACGCCATTGCCTTTGGCACCGTGGCTCAAGGTCTTGGTGCTAGCGAAAACGACACGATGCAAGCCTTCCTTTACACCATAACGGCCGGCTGGGTGGCGGCTGCCACACGCCTTATCCCACTCGGGCAGACCGACGCACAGCACCTCTTACATAGCCTGGCCGACACCTTACTCGATGTCATGCAATTGTATCAAGGGCTATCAATTGACGATGCCTGGAGTTTTACCCCAGGCCTTGACATCCGTAGCATGCAACACGAACGATTGTATTCGCGTCTTTGCCGTTCGTAACGGGCAAAGACCTGAAATACCTATCCAGGGGTAAATCTTCTTCCACTGCCTGGCAGGGAGTGGGTCGGGGTGACGATCGTTCCTGCCTGGGAACTGCATACCTCGGCCTGAGATATAACCTCTGGGATCCGAATCCCGACATCCTGTATGGAGAACAAAGATGCATGATAGTTATAGAGAACACGATCATGGTGATGCATGGCATTGGACAGAGACGTTAGCGAAACCACTAACTATTGGCATTGGTGGACCGGTTGGCTCCGGCAAGACCGCTTTGACGGATCGCTTATGTAAGGCCTTACGCCAGACCTACCGCCTCGCGGTGGTGACCAACGATATCTATACGCAAGAAGACGCCGAGTTTTTGTGCCATAGCGGCGCCCTCGATCGCAACCGAATTATTGGGGTTGAAACCGGCGGCTGCCCGCATAGCGCCATCCGCGAAGATGCGTCGGTGAACCTGCAGGCAATTAGCGCTTTAGTTAAAAGATTTAATGACCTACAGCTCGTCTTTGTCGAAAGTGGCGGTGACAATCTTGCCGCTACCTTTAGTCCTGAATTAGCCGATGTTACCATTTATGTCATTGATGTTGCCGCTGGCGACAAAATCCCCCGCAAGGGTGGACCCGCCATCAGCCGCTCTGACTTGTTGGTGATTAATAAAATTGATCTTGCCCCGCATGTTGGCGCTGATCTGGACGTCATGCGGCGCGACGCAAGTAAAATGCGTGGTGACAAACCGTTTTTATTTACCAATTTGCGTGATGGCGTGGGACTACAGGATGTGCTGGTCTGGGTGACGGGCCGAATTGATGCGTTTCTTGAAGTTAAACCCAATTCCGAGTCAATCACAGGATAGAAAAAAGGGGACGAATTTGTTTTTTCCTTGCTTGTAAAGAATTCTGTAGATATGCAGGTGTAATGAAAATTCTATCGACAGTGCTGCTGAGCCTCGTTTTGGCTGCATGCTCCGGCAAGCCGTACGCGGTTAAACCACACAAACAGGAAGCGGCTCCTAGCCCAAACAAGCTATACATCGTCAATCATGGATGGCACACTGGCGTTGCCATTCTTGCTGCCGATATTGTTGATGATTTGCCTAGCTTGAAAGAGCGCTTTGGCTATGCCGCCTATCTAGAGTTTGGGTGGGGAGATGAAGGTTTCTATCAAGCCAAGAAAGTTAGTAGCGGTCTTGTCTTGAGGGCCATTTTTTGGCCGACAGACACAGTGATGCACGTGGTGTCCGTACCCAAAACACCACCCCTTTATTTCACCAACAGTGAAACCCTGCTCGTGTGTTTGACAGCACAGGCCTATCGATCGTTGATCAAGTTTGTCAAACGAAGCTTTTATCGTGATGCGTCAGGCAGTTTGGTCGAACGCAGTTATGGCACTTATGGCAACAGTCAATTCTACCAGGCGGTGGGGCAGTATTATATGATGAACACGTGTAATACGTGGACTGCCAAGGGACTGCAGAGCGCCGGTGTCAATATATCGGCCGCCTTTAAATTAACCGCCGGTAGCGTCATCAATGCCATAAAGGCGAGCAACCAATCCGAACTTGCCAATGATGAATCCTCAAACCTGGCGGCCCGCCCCGTGATGACGTGTCGGTAATTCAGTAAATCAGTCGTTTCTTGCCATCTTGTTCAGAACCCAAGCAACACTTGACTTCATCTGTGTTCTGCGCTAGAGATGCCGGAGTTTGACAATAACGGACAGCGACGGAAAGAGATGAATGCAGCAAACGACATACTAACCGGGATACGGGTAATCGAGCTCGGTGAAGATATCGCGGTTCCCTATTGTGGCAAATTATTAGCTGATTTTGGCGCCGATGTGATCAAAATCGAACGACCCGTCACAGGCGACTGCACGCGGCAACATGGTCCCTTCCCCAACGATGCGCCGCATCCGGAACGCAGTGGTCTATTTTTGGCTCTCAATACCAATAAACGAGGCATAACGCTGAATCTCAGCGGCGCAAGCGGGCAGAAAATACTTGCGGAATTGCTCCAGCAAGCGGATATTTTCATTCACCATTTTCGCTCCCAGCAGCTTGTATCGCTGGCACTCACAGCAGCAATCATTCGCAGCACCTATCCGCGTTTGATCTCGGCCTCGATTACACCCTATGGCCTAACCGGTCCATACCAAGATCTGCATGCAGCTGACATCACGGTTTGTGCGTTAGGCGGACTCAGTGAGGGGTTGGGCGAAGACAACCGCCCCCCATTGGTGGCGCCTTTTGGTCAGAGTGGCTATCAAGGTGCTCTGAGTGCCGCCGGCGCCATTATGATGGCGTTACTAGTACGCGAAGATAGTGGCAAGGGCCAGATGATTGATATAGGCACAGCCGATGTCTTGGCCACCTTGCAAACCGGGGTGTATTTAAACAACTATCTGTTTGACGGCAATACAAGCATGCGAGGGCATCGATTTGGCTCGCGGACGATCTATCCAGCCCATTTTTTTCGTTGTCGTGATGGCTTTATGTGGGTCACGGCACCCCAATGGGCGCAGTGGGAACGATTATTGACGATGATCGGGCATCCTGAATTGGCGGAGGATGAGCGCTTGCACAACCGACATGATATCGCTTCGGCCCCACCGGCGGAATTAGAAGTTCCGTTGGCGCAATGGTTCATGCAGCATACCCGTGAAGATGTCTTCGAAGCATGTCGTGAGCACCGCTTGCCTATCTCACCGGTCTACACCATTGACGAGTTGGTGGATCATCCACAGTTAATCGAACGCGGCTTTATGCTGAGCGTCGATCGACCTGGTCTTGAGGCCTTACGGCTACCGGGCTTACCGATGCAATTTTCTAAAACCACCTGGCGCCTTCGTCGCCCAGCCCCACTACTAGGTGAACATACCGAACAGATTTTATGCCAAGACTTAACCTATTCACAGCATGACCTACCGGCGCTACGTCATGCCGGTGTGATATGAGGTGATAATGGCCGGTCCACTTGCAGGTATCCGTGTACTCGACTTTGGCACCGCCTGGGCGGGATGTATACCTGGCCATATTCTCGCTGACTTCGGTGCCGAGGTGATCAAAATTGAATCGTATGAGCGTGTTGACCTCCTTCGTTACGGCCCGGGCCCACGCGCTCCTATGCTTGGCAAGCCTTGGCAGGAGGCACGAGAATGCAACCCATGGTTTCATGCGGTCAATCGCGGCAAGCTTGGGGTGACGATCAATTTCACGACCGAGCGCGGGGCGGCTCTCATTCGTCAGCTGGTGCAAAAAAGTGACGTCGTCATTGATAACTTTAGTCCTGGCGTACTGGCAAAGCACCATTTAGATGATCAAGGCCTGAGGCAAATCAAACCTGATTTGATCATCCTTTCGATCAGTGTGGCAGGCCAACATGGACCTTATCGCGACGCGCGCGCCTACGCCTTTAATCTGCATGCCCTTTCCGGCTTGTGCAGTCTGATCGGCTATCAAGGTGATCGTGAGCCTCGCCATATTGACATTGCATACGGCGACTGGAATGCCGGCATGTTTGGTACCTACGCCATTTTACTTGCCTTGTTTCATCGACGTCGAAGCGGAGAAGGGCAGTTCATTGATCTTTCAGCCTGGGAAGCGACCACCACCTTGCTCACCGAAGGAATTGCGGATTACACCTTAAACTCGCGTGTACCTGGCGCGCAAGACAATTTCCATCCCGAAATGGCTCCGCACGGTTACTACCCTTGCGCAGGTGATGATGCCTGGCTTGCTCTAGCTATCCGGTCGGATGCTGAGTGGCAAGCGCTGTGTGAACTCATGCAAGCCCCTGAACGTATCAGCGAACCACAGTTTAGAGACACCCATCAGCGTATCAAGCAGCGGGCCGAGATTGATGCGTTAATCAGCCAATGGACCCAAGCACAGGATGCTGAAGTTCTGTTTCAAAGCCTGCAAGCGGCCGGCATCGCGGCAATGCCGTTACGAACGGTGCAAGGACGTTTTCATGACACCCACCTGCAAGCCCGGGGCACCCATAGTGAGATCGACCACCCTGGAACGGGTGTACAGAAGATGCATAACATTCCCTGGCACTTGAGTGCGACCCCGCCCCGGATTCAGGGACCGGCCCCGCAAGTGGGTGAACATAACGCCTATGTGTTGGGTGAAATTTTAGGTTTGTCTGCCACGCAACAGAAACAGCTAGAAACAGATGGGGTATTATAAAATCTCATTCAGTTGAGATAATATTTCATCGCCTTTTGTTTGGCGAGGACGCGTAACTTATTACGAGCGCGAGATTCGATCTGACGGACACGCTCTCGTGATAGGCCCAATTCACGGCCGATTTCAGCCAGACTTTTAGCCTTGCCGTCAAAACCAAAGCGGGCTCTCAAAATTTTGGACTCACGAGAATCTAGCAAATCTAACAGGGTATGTACTTCCCGAATCATAGCAGAGTGAAAAAAAGCGTCTTCGCTGGAAGGGATACTGTCAGACTGCATAAAATCAAGTTTGGTTGCATCATGTTCATCTTTAATGGGTGCATCTAAAGACAAATATGGCCGGTAAACGCGTAGTAAATCAGCCACTTCAGCAGGTTTCATATCCAGCTCAAGAGCGAGCTCTTCAAGGCTGGGATCGACGCCTTGCAACTGACGCATTTGTTCAAATTTTTGCCGCAGTTTGGACAGTGCTTCGGCCTGTTTTATGGGTAGCCGAACCGCATTCCCCCCCTCTGCTAAGGCATGTAGGACGGCCTGCCGGATCCACCAAACGGCATAGGTGATGAAGCGGACACCGCGTTCGGGATCGAATTTTCGAGCCGCATGCATCAGCCCCAAGTTCCCTTCGTTAATCAAATCAGCTAAGGGAAGGCCATAACCCTTGTATTTACCAGCAACTTGAACGACAAAACGTAAATTGCGCTCAATCAGTTCATTGAGAGCTTCTTCATTGCCTTGATGGATAAGACGGCCAAGTTTTACTTCTTCTTCCGGCGTCGGTACCGGCTTTAGGCGCACTTCGGTAAGATAGGAGGTCAACGAATTTTTGGTGATTTTGCGTAAGGGGCGCCTAGGGGCTGCCATGTTACTCCAATCTGATCCTTGCTGGTGGAGAACTCAAGGTAAAGCGGACAAAAACAGTTAAACCATCGTAGACTGCAGGAAGGCAGAAGTCAATGTCATGCGATTCCTCTATGCTGGAATCTTATC
Organism: bacterium; assembly: GCA_027294925.1. Next base: position 319 of record JAPULM010000554.1, on the reverse strand, counting down.
ACACCTTGTCATTAAATGAAGCATAAGGGGGCGGACATATCGTCTGAGATGGAAAAAATCTAGATGTTTAGTTGCTTCAGTGAATCAACTTAAGATACGATAACCCACACGTCACCTGTGCTGCGAAACGATTTGGAGGAGCTGTGCTGATGTCCAGCGAAATATTACAAGGGGTTGACTTATCCTGGCTAGCAGATCGCCTCGGCACGCCATTTTACCTATATGACAGTCGTGTTTTACGGTCTCGCATTGCAGCCATCCAGTCAATCACAGCCGCTGCAGGTCTTCAAGCCCGCTATGCAATGAAAGCTTGCTCAGT
>JAPULM010000553.1 GCA_027294925.1 bacterium | reverse complement strand
TTAGGCTCGCTTACGCCCTGCTGACGCGCAGTGGGAATGATCGCCTGGCGCAGCATACTGTTTGGCGTCAGGCAGCCGCCGTAGCGCACCTGGTGCACACGCGGTGGGGGAAGCAGAGCTGAGAGCTTCTCCAACAACTCTAAAGGCGACAGTCTGATGCCCATCGTCCCGTCAGACCACGGGTGGGTGAAGCAGTAGACAAGATCGCCGTTGGCATCTTGGTGCAGGCGTTCGAGCCCCAGTGCGCCTCTCGCCGTATAACGTAGCAGGCGTTCCAGCTGGTCACGCCGAGGCGCTGGAACCTGGGTATTGGCGTGCAGTGAAAAGCCATGCACGCCGGCACAACGGATGCCCCTCAGGGTTGGGCGTTCGCCTTTCTTCTGCCACTGCGTGGGCAGAGGGCAGCTCTGCTGCCCTTTCGTAGCCAAACCCTGATCCAATACGCCGCACCTGTTGACCGGCACGCTCGCCAAACGCGATGCGTTGTTGCACCGAGGCCGCCATGCTGCGGGCCACGCTGGTCTTTGATCGCGGCATGGTGTCGGATGAGAATCTGGCGCTTTTGGAAGCCGCTGGCATCAAGTACATCTCGGCCATGGACCGCAATCAATTGGAAGGACTGACAGAAATGGATTTCAGCCGCTTTGGCCATCTGGAGCCAGAGCGGCTCGAGCAGCAGGTCGAAAATCTACCTGGCTTCATCAAGCTCAATGCCACCACCTTTTACCGTGACGTGAAGCTCCAGGGCAAGCGTCGTTACCTTCTTTGCTTCAATCCCGAGCTGTTTCAGGATCAACGTCGGGCTCGCTGTGAAGCGCTTGAAGCGTTTCGTGCCATGGCCACCGCAGTGAATGCGGCACTGCGTCGTGCGAAGAAATCTCGGCAGTACCAAACGACCCTTGATAAGTTCAAAGAGCCATTGAAGAAGGCGAAACTGAGCGACGTTGTCCATATCCGGCTGCATGCCCTCGACCTGCCTGGCAAAACCCGTCCGATTCGCACCTACCAGGGCAGCGTTTTGGTCGATGAGTCGGCCATGCGCCACGTCGGCCGACTCGACGGATTTTGGTTGCTTGTGACGAACCATAGCGAAAAAGTGGCGGACGGTTTTTGCATGCCGGCTTCGGAGGCGATCGTGCCGTATCAGGAGAAAGTCGTGATTGAGTCGTGCTTTCGTGACATCAAGTCGTTTATCGACATTGAACCAGTCTATGTGTGGACGGAAGCTCATGTCAAGGCACACTATACCCTTTGCGTCCTAGCTCATCTGATTAATCGGACGCTGAGCTTGCAGCTTCATCGCCACCGGGGGGATCTGACCAAAGAAATCGTCTCTCACCCGAAACTGTACGACAGCCTCAGTGGCTGTCAGATCGATCGGATCGAAGTCGCGACCCTTCAGTTGTCAACCCATAACATGACGCGTCCCACCCCCGAGCAGAAGGAACTGCTTCAAAGGGTGGGACTGCCGAACCTGTTGAGCCGGGAGGTTGTCGAGACGGCAAACGCAAACAATATTTCCAGAGGGTAGTCTAAGAGTTTTTTGAAATATGAGTATTTACAATACCTTAGGCGCAAAAGTGGTAAATATGGGATGCATGCTGTACGAATTATAAGGCAATGCGAGTGTGGATATGGCACACACGTATTGTAGATGCATCTTTTCACCTGTAGGATATTTAGGTTGTTCGGGTGATGACTGCACAGATAAATATGCATGGTGCACATGAATGTGTGCACTATGCACGTCACCCCTACAAAGAGAGACGATTTGTGACGGCCATGTGTGAATTTTTGGGATGCTGTGGCCATCGCGATACACCCTGGCGCTTGGACATGGATGAATAAGTAGCCTATAATCTGACCATCCAACCGTGCATGAGGAGAGTCCTATGAGTACACCGGTACGCATTGTCGAATTTTCGGATTATCTTTGACCCTGGTGTTATCCGGCGGCGGTTCGCCTCCATCGCTTGCAGGAACGCTTTGGCGACCAGATTCAGATTGAACGGCGTGCCTTTCCGTTACGCCCGGGGCCTGATGCGTCAGTGCACTTCAGGGGAACCTACCGCGAGGCATCTTGGCGACGTATTGCAGCCATGGTCGAGGCAGACGGGATCACCTGGAACATGTGGGAGCGCGACGACTATCCAAACTGGAGCTTACCGGCTCTGGAAGCCGCCAAGTGCGCCGCTTTACAGAGCAACGATGCGTTTGATGATATGCATTTTCGCCTCTTTCGAGCTTTTTTTGAGCAAGGCGTTAATATCGCCCTAGCGGATGAAATTATGGGGCTGGCACAGCAAGCGCCGCTCGACTATGATCGCTTTGTGGATGATTTCACTGCCGGTCGCACACGCCACGCCATTTTGGCAGAATACGAAGCAGCGCTCAACGATTACTCGGTGCATGCCATTCCAACTGTCGTATTCAATGATAGCGAACACGTCGTTGGCGCCGTACCGGCTGAAGAATATCTTAAAATCCTGGAAAAATTTGGGGTCTCCTAATCCGCCATGACACGCAAGCAGCTGCACGAAGTGATCGAAATCTTGCGGCGTGAAGTCCCACATTGGGATGTACCAGTGGTTAGTCTCATGGCGCAGGAGCAACGTGAACCGTATCGGGTACTGATTGCCACCTTGCTCAGCTTACGGACGCAAGATAAAACCACGGCCAAGGCATCGAAACGCTTGTTTGATCTTGCCGATACACCACAGACTATGATTGGTTTGGACCGCAAGACCATCGAGCAATCCATTTATCCAGTCGGTTTCTATCGCAATAAAGCCGTACAGATTTTGGATATCTCACAGCGTTTGCTCGACGAGTTCGATGGACGGGTACCGGACGATATTGATACCCTTACGACGTTCCATGGCGTGGGCCGTAAGACCGCCAATCTGGTGTTAGCCGAAGGCTACGGTATTGCGGCCATCTGCGTCGATACGCATGTGCATCGCATTTCCAACCGCTGGGGCTACATTAAAACTAAAGATCCGCTGGCAACCGAAATGGTGTTGCGTAAGAAGTTGCCCAAGGCCTATTGGATTGAATATAATCCAAGCCTGGTAGCCTTAGGCCAACATGTGTGTAAACCGACTTCGCCCATTTGCAGCCAGTGTCCGCTAGCACCATTTTGCAAACGGGTCGGCGTGCAGCGTTCACGCTAGTGCCACGCAGCACAAATATTCTCTCCGAGGCAGGAAAAGTCTTGAGAAAAAAACAAAAGGATTTTGTATGACAACCAAAAAACTCGCCCTGCTGACGTATGGTTGCCAGATGAATAAATATGACTCAGAACGCATTGTCGGACTGCTTCAACAAGCGGACTATGAATTGACTGAGGATGTGAATGAAGCCAACCTGGTGTTGCTGAATACGTGTAGCGTGCGTGAAAAGGCTGACCAAAAATTTTACAGCCAACTAGGACGTCTTAAACGTCTTAAACAACAGCGTCCGGATATGATTATTGGCGTGTGCGGCTGCATTCCGCAACGCGCCAAAGGTGAAATTATAGCTCGTGCACCATATGTGGATCTGGTCTTCGGCACCTTGAATGTAAGCCGCGTGCTGGAACTGGTACAGCAAGTAGACGCACAAAACGAGCCGGTTGTAGAAATTGCGGATAGCGTACTCGACGACGATCTTGGCGCCTTGCCGGTGTCGCGTAACAGCCGGGTAACGGCCTTTGTCAGTGTCATGCATGGCTGTAACAAACGTTGCTCGTTCTGTGTCGTGCCCAATACCCGAGGACCACAAGTCAGTCGTCCAATGGCAGTGATCCTCGCTGAAGTGACAGGGCTGGCGCAGGCCGGCTATCGTGAAGTCACCCTGTTGGGGCAAAATGTTAACGCGTACGGAGCGGATTTTCGGCCACATAGAATGGATTTCGCAGATCTGCTCGCCGCCGTCAATGCTATTGACGGCATCGAGCGTATTCGTTTCGTCACCTCACATCCGCTCGATTTCAATCAACATTTGGTTGAGGCAATGGGCAAGCTCGACAACGTGTGCGAAGCTCTGCATTTGCCTTTTCAGGCCGGCTCAGACCGTATTCTTAAGGCGATGCGCCGTGGCTACACAGCGCAAGATTATCTTGATCTTATCGCTGATCTCCGGCGAGCGGTGCCAGACATCGCTTTATCCACCGACGTCATCGTCGGTTTTCCGAGCGAAACCGAGGAAGACTTTCTTGCCACCCGGCGCATGTTGGAGCAAGTGCGATTCGACTCGATCTTTTTGTTTAATTATTCCGAACGACCCGGTACGGTGGCACCGAATTTGCCGGATCAAGTGCCACATGAGGTGAAACAGCGGCGTTTTGAGGGGCTCATAAATATGCAACGACGTATTGCTTTGGGCGCCAATCTACCCTATGAAGGCCAAACGGTTGAGATACTGGTGGAAGGGCCGAGCAAGAAGAACCCCGATAAGCTAACCGGGCGTACACGGACGAACAAGATTATTAATTTCCCTGGCGACCAGGCATTGATCGGGCAATTGACGCCGGTGCGGGTTACGCGGGCAGGACTTTACGCCCTGGACGGAGAAACCGCCACCGCCCCACCTTTAATAAGCTTGTCCTAAGTGCTGCGCACCGCAATTAAGGAAACCATGCCTAGTCGTATTACTCCTCCTTCCCTTCACGGCGTTGTTCGCGGAGGAATTGTTCTAACTCCTGGACCAGTTCTTTGCCACTCGGTAGCGCATCCGTACTGCCGATTTCTTCACCCTCTTCATCCTCGTCTCCCTCACGTTCTTCGAGACGGCGGACGTATTCGGCAATTTTGGGATCAGAGGTCAATATTTTTGTAACCCGCTTATCAAAATCACTAGAGGCACGTTCCAAATCACCCAGGTCCGAGCTGAAATCTAATAAGGTAAACACCCGGTGTACTAAGGCCAAGGCTGCCTTCACATTCGGCGATGCGGCAATATAGTGCGGAACGTTGGCCCAGATACTGATGGCTGGTAAGCCGCGGCGCCGACAGGTATCATGCAGCACACCAACGATGCCCGTCGGACCTTCATACTTTGATACGGCCAAATGCAGACGCTGGGCCAAATCCGGATCACTAGCCGTACCCGTCAAACGCACCGGCCGGGAATAGGCAACATCGGCTAACAAGGCGCCAAGCGTCACCACCAATTCAACGTTACATTCCTCTATGATGTGTAGAATGGCATTGATATAGGTACGCCACTGCAGATGTGGCTCAACCCCCAGACCGACAATCACGTCTTGCACCAGCCCGGGATCTTTGGCATAAGAGAATTCATTGGCTGGCCAAATAATTTCCCGTTCATCTTTACGTAGTCGAACCTGTGGGCGCTGCTCGGTAAAATTGTAGAAGTTCTCCGGATCGAGACTGGCGAATTTGTGAGCGGCTAAGCGCTGGGCCAGAAATTTTGCGGCAAAGGTGGCTGCTCCCCCAGCGTCGTTCCATCCGGAAAACGCCAGCAGAAGGATCGGTCGATTCAAGGCAGGTATAGTGGTGAACGACAGCGCCTCCATAGAGAGGTCCTCCCCAAAACTGACTAACAAAATATGCAAAATGCATGTCTGGTTACTCTCGCTTCCTGGCGGTAGCCGCCGCTAGGCAAGAAGCAGACAACCTATTTGCAAGGTAACAAAAGCGTTACCGACCTGTCAAATAGAAAGCATCTTGATCCTCACCTAAACTATGTTTCATATGTCGACCGTATAGGGTTCGAATAACCCTCCGTTAATGGAATCTTTTGGTTCTCCCGCCCTGTCATGTATAATGGGGCCATCCGCAATACCCACATCAGGCTGCTTGCAGTAGATAATAAGACGGGACTACGCACAGCTAACGACATAAATGAACGATAAGGAGAGCATTATGGCAGCGAAGATTGTTTTTTCCCCCGCCCTTCCGTCCTCCGTTATGGACATCGCTCGTGGTATGCTACCGGAAGGCTATGAGTTGCAAATCGTTGATCAGAGCGATCCTGAATTCCCCAACGCCATCCAAGATGCGGAATATTTTATGGGCTTTGCCCGTGAGTTTATGGGGGCTGATTTTTACCGTCAGGCGCCAGGCTTAAAATTGGTACAACTGATCAGCGCCGGATATGATCGTGTCGATGTCGAAGCTGCTCGCCAGGCGCGGGTGCCAATTTCCAATAACGGTGGTTCAAATTCCGTTGCCGTGGCTGAGCACACGATGTTGCTCATGCTATCAGTTTACAAAAAGCTCGCCTGGCAGCACAATAACGTGATTAGCGGTAAATGGCGCGTGGGAGATTTCGACCAAACCCGCCTCTACGAACTGTCCGCTAAGACTCTGGGTATCGTGGGTCTTGGCACAATTGGCAAAAAAGTGGCGCGGCGCGCCCAGGCGTTTGATATGCGGGTGCAGTATTACGACACCATCCGCCTGACTGAGGATCAGGAAGATGTCCTCGGCGTAAAATTCGCACTTTTTCCCGAACTGCTGCGCGCCTCAGATGTGGTTTCCTTACATGTGCCACTGAATGATCGTACCCGCAATATGATGAGCACGCGCGAGTTTGCGGCAATGAAAGATAGCGCAATTTTAATCAACACCTGCCGTGGACCCGTAGTGGATGAGAATGCCTTACATCGAGCACTAACCACACGGCAAATCTCTGCTGCTGGGCTTGATGTCATGGTCGAGGAGCCGCCACCGACGGACCATCCTTTATTGGCCCTAGAAAATGTAACCATCACGCCGCATACAGCCGGCCCAACCTGGGAAAATTGGACCAAAGCGTTTCGTAACGCTTTTGATAATGTGCAACGTGTCGCTTCAGGCGCGCAACCGATGTGGGTGGTGCCGGAATTGCGCACCCCGTCACTCTAGTCCTGCCTAGCGCGATTGCCTGGCCAGTTTGGCAGGGCGCATTCTCTTGCTTTCCCAGGCGGTGTCACGTTTGGGCAACAAAAATCCAAAGGAACTTAGGAAAAGATTGTAGCAACTACCATCTTGAAACTCACGCGCAGGATGATAGAGGTGTGGTAAGAATTATCTTATTTGGATGCGGGGTCGTCGGCAGTAACCGACGACCAAAACGTAAGGATAGAGGGGGAGCAAATACGGTAAGTACAGATTTATTATATGGCAGAACGCTAACTAAGCGCGATGTAATAACATAATTCAATATCAAAGACTTGATTGTCACAGAATTCAACGCCAATGAGTTTGCCGCGTACATTCTTCACCACCACAGCCCGATGAATTTCGGTTTTCCTTTCATCATCCAGAACAAATCTGACCCCGAGCGTATCGCCGGCTATAAGGTCATCTTTTTTCTCCAACTCAAAGGAGATGCCGGTATAGGAGACATCTTTGACACGCATAAATCCCGTTTTGTTCATATTGATATTGGAATATGAACCTCTCAAATTTGCTTTTTTACGATAAAATTTTCGCATATCGGCACTGATATCAGACATGTCAAAGATACAACCACACCCACATTTGGCCTTTATTCGTCTTCTGCTGCTGCGATATTTCGCAACATTAATCGTCCGGGTTGTTTTGCATTCCGGGCAGGTGATCTCTATTTCGTTGCTACTCTCCTGGTTTACTTCTTCAGGCATTATGTTTACAGCCATGGATTACCTCGTTGTTGTTGCAGGCAGATCATCACCTGATATAAGTCCATCGATATGGCATTTTTATTCGGCATAAAACACGGAGATCTTTAATTCGGCCAGACCGTGTGTGTTAAACGAATTCGCCTCTGGCCGTCATAACCACTTTACCTGTGGTCCGCAATTATTGCGTCTTAGTGCTGTTGGCGGGTCAGCTCGAACAAGGCACACGGATCGTTAGGCGCAACAACACTGGACATCAGTCTACTGAGCAACGACAATAGACGTTGGAAACAGCTCAGCGGAACACATCATGATGACCAGACTCTCGCACCTGATTCACCGTCTGCCTCAGCTAGCACACATGCTGCGGACGTTTCTTTTCGATGCCCTGCGTTTCTTCCGGCTCTGTCTGTGCCCGAACCCTGCGATCGCCGCAGAGAACCTTTTTCTGCGCAAACAGTTGGCGCTCTATCAGGAGCGTCAGGTAAAACCGAAACCCGTCACCCATGGCATGGATTCCGGCGGAGCTGCAAGTGCTCATTCGCCAAATGGCGAGGGACAATCCGACCTGGGGCCAGGAGCGCATCACCAACGAATTATTGATCAAACTCGGTCTGCGGGTGGTAGCTCATCCAGTCCTTGGCGGCTTGCATCATGAATACCGTTTTAAAGAGAAGGTTGCTTGACGATGGCAGAAAGAGTTGTACGTAGCACAGGAGAGAGAACCGTGACAGCGAACACGTTGACAGCCGAACGCTTACATGCTCTAGCTGAGCGGTACCGGCAGGGCCAAGTCAGTGACCTGACGGATCGTACCCAAAGCTACTGCGCCACGAAGCCGAACAGTGTCAAGTCCTGTTACGTCAGTCGAATCGGCGTGTAGCCATGTGGTGAAGAACCGCATGGAAGTCCTCGGTCATATAACGCATTGAATTTACAACAAAAAATACCTGCTTAGTTTTGGTTGCACTAAAAAGATATTTCCATAGGAGCCCTGCAATGCGTATTGTCGTCCCCGATCTGATAACCAATTCATACTTCCCAGCCCTTGCCGCAGAGGAATTGGGCTTGTTTCAAGCCGAGGGCCTCGACGCCCATGTTGAGCTGCTGACGCCAGCCCCCAAAGCAGTAAGCGCCCTACGCGACGGATCGGTTGATGCCGTTGCGACAGGCAGCCATATGGCCCCGCAGGCATTTCCCAACTGGCAAGGCGCCAAGCTTATCGTCGCCCTGTCGCAAGGCACTCCCTGGCTCCTGGTGTTGCGGGCCGATCTCGGCGTGGCGCGAGGCGACCTGCAAGCCATAAAAGGCTTACGCATTGGCGCCGCACCAGGCCCTGAGTCAGCCCTGCGGCGTTTGCTGGCCGAAGCCGGCATCGATCCACTGCAGGATCAGATACAGATCAGCCAGGTGCCGGGTGCAGATGCGCCCGATGTGTCATTCGGCATCCTGGCCGCCCAAGCACTGGAAGCGGGTCAACTCGACGGCTTCTGGGCTAACGCTCTGGGCAGCGAAACTGCTGTACGACGTGGAGTTGGCGCCATTATCGTCGATGTTCGACGCGGCGACGGTCCGCCTAGCGCTAAAAATTTCACCTTCAGTGCGCTGCTCACCACCGATACCCTGATTGAGCGGCACCCTGAGCAGGTGGCGGCAGCAGTACGAGGTATCATCCGCGCCCAACAGGTGTTACGCACGGATCCCACTCAGGCAACAATCGTTGGACAACGCCGTTTTCCACCGGACGCGGCAGCATTGATCGCCACCCTGGTGGAGCGGGATTTGCCATTCTACGATCCGGTGATTTCCGAATATAGCGTTAACATGACGAACCGATTCGCTCAGGCCTTAGGTTTTCTTGACACGCTGGTACCGTACGAGCAAGTAGTCGCCACACAATTCCGACATCTTTGGCATGCAGCAGCGGAATAAATAAGAGAGACTTCGAAGCAGATTGATTATCAGCGGCCAGTAATCGTCAAGAGACGTATAATATAACGATAGACCCTAGAAAACATGGGAAATGGTATGCCTTCTAGAGGTCTGGGATTGCCTAAGACAAAAATGGCCCACAGACAAATATTCAGCAACGGAACTCCGTTTACTACGTCAATTTGACCCCCAGGGATTCTGGACCCGATCATAGGGAGATAGCCGCATGCCGGTGTTAAGGCATACATGCCGCCTGATGAGTTTCATGTTCCTGTTGTTGATGTTGCAATTACTCGTCCTGCTGCTAGCGGCGGCGGACGGATCGACGCCTTTACCAACAGATCCAGCCATCCATATGGGCCGTCTGGACAACGGCGTCACTTATTGGCTCCGATCACACGCAACGCCACCTGGCAAAATTGCCCTCTGGATGCACGTTAGCACTGGCTCCATCAATGAAGCAGACGGTCAAGAGGGTATCGCCCACTATCTGGAACACATGGCTTTTAACGGTACCGAACACTTTCCACCCGGTGAGTTGATCACCTATTTCGAATCTCTCGGGCTACGATTTGGCCAACACCAAAATGCCTTTACCGGTTTTAATCAGACAACCTACATCATCAGTCTCCCCAATACCGACCCCGAGACCATTGACAAGGGCCTGCTTTTCCTCGCCGACGTGGCGTTTCGCATGCGTTTGAGCCAAACCGAAATCGACCGTGAGCGTAACGTCATCCTAGAAGAAAAACGCTCACGTAAAGGCGCCGGGCAACGCCTGACGGAAAAACTCCTGCCGGCACTTCTACCCGGTTCTCGCCTGGCCCAACGGTTACCGATTGGTCTGGAAACCACCCTCAAGCAACTACAACGCGATGATTTTCAGGACTATTACAGCACCTGGTATCACCCGAGTAATGTGACCATTCTGGCGGTCGGCGACGCCCCGGTCAAAACCATTGCAGCGGCCGTTGCCAAACACTTTGGCGGCTGGCAACGCGATCAGCCGCCCCCAGCGGACAAGCCACATGGCATAACACCCTACACCCAACAACGCGCCATTGTGGTCACCGATCCTGAAGTAACCACGGCCTCGATCGAAATGCTCGGCATCCGGCAGCACATGCCACTATACAGTCAGGCCGATTTTCGCCGTCGGCTGGTCGGCAATCTAGGCGCATGGATCATCAACCAACGCCTCCATCAACTCGTACAAGAAGGCAGTGCGCCCTATCAAAGCGCTCACTTACGCCAATCATCATTATTCAATGTCGCCCAACAATTCAGCGCCGAAGCGAATGCCGAACCAACAGCCTGGGCAGCAGCTTTCAAGGGGTTGCTAATCGAAATTCAGCGGGCGCGGCAATACGGCTTTACAGCCCAGGAGCTCGATCAGGCAAAACGCGCTACCCTAGTGTCAGCCGAACACGCGGCGCAAACCGCAGTAACACGAGAGGCCTCTGCGTTCCTGCGCAGTATGAACCGGGCCGTCGCCAATGGCGAGCAACCCCGTTCCGCACAGCAAAACTTACAATTGATGCGTCAACACCTCCCGGGGATCAGCCTGGATGACGTGAGTACGGCCTTTAATGCGCATTATACACCCGAACACAAGGCGTTCATCCTAACCCTGCCAGAGCAAGACAACCTGCCCGTACCCAAGCAAGATGAGATATTGGCGCTGGTCCATACGGCCCTAGGCATCTCTGTCGAAGCCTGGCAGGACACGGCACAACCCACCTCATTACTAGAGCAGGAACCCCAACCAGGCGTCATCACCGAGCAAGACCATTTTGCGCCGCTCAACATCACCCACGCCACCTTCGCCAACAACGTTCGCCTGCACTACCGATTTATGGATTTCAAGCAAGACCACGTGACGGTAGCCATCACTCTGCCAGGCGGTAAAATTCGCGAAACACCTGACCTGCGCGGTATTACCAGTCTGGGTGCTCTGGCTCTATCACAACCGGCCACAGGCCAATTCTCATCGACAGTAATTCGTAACGTCATGAGCGGGAAAAAAGTGTCCGTGGCAGGCCGTATGACGCAGGATGCTTTAGTGCTTCACGTGTCCGGAACACCAGAGGCGCTGGAAGACGGTTTGCAGCTGGCCCACCTTTTACTACAAGACGCCAAAATTGAACCGCCCAGCGTCATGTTATGGAAGCAACGACAGTTGCAAAGTTTGGCCTCTTTTCAGACCAATATCAGGGCACGTGTGCAGGTTATGGCCCGCCTCGCCTTAAGCAATCACGATCCACGCCAAGCTATACTGAGCACCGACCAAGCCATCGCCCGCGCCAACGACATACCGCGGGCGCAAGCCTGGCTCGACGATATTCTGCGCCAGGCCCCAATGGAAGTGGCCATAGTTGGCGATATCGCGCTGCAGCGCGCCTTACATCTGGCAGCTAAATATCTCGGCTCATTGTCGAAACGGCCACGGCACGATCGCACCCTTGAGCCCTTACGTCAGCTAGGAAATATTAGCGGACCGCTGAGCAAAACCATCGACGTCGAAACCATTACGCCGCGGGCCTACACAATGTTAATGTGGCGTAGTGCAGCCTGGCAGGAAGTGCGCGGTCGTCGCTTAATTCATTTGATCTCACGCATCTTAGAAGGACGTTTGCGAGAGGAGGTGCGTGAAAAGCGCGGTTTGACCTATGCGGCCAGCGTCTTTGCGCAACCTAATAAAATCTATCCTAACCTGAGCGCCCTGTACGTGGCCTTCACGGCAGACCCAGATAACATTGCCGAGGCAGTTCGGGTCGCCCGTTCTGTGGTCGAAAAATTTGCCGCTGAGGGTCCAACCGACGAAGAACTCAACACGGTCCGTAAACAGTTGAAAAACAGCATCGACACGATGCTCGAACGACCCCGTTTCTGGGTAAGTCTGCTATCTGATCTGGAGTACCACGGCACCCGTCTAGAAGATGTTGAAGGCTTGCTTGATCAAATCCTGGCCTTTTCCCGCGCCGACATCGCCGCTGAGGCTAAAAAGGTCATCACACCCGAACGGTTTATCCTGGTTGTTGGCAACCCTGTGGCCCCGATCCGAACACCGTTGGTGCAAGCTCCTGAGCCGACCATCGTCACGCGCTAAGCAGGAGAAGCGGTTTGCCAAACGGCTCAGACATGCGATAGATCATCGTCACCGTCATCATATGACTCTTCTTCGTCGTCGCCGTATATACTGATGGGCTCACCGGAACTTGCCGCATGGTAGCAAGCTTCGGCAATTTCGACCGCCTGGTAGCCATCAAGTGCGCTAATGGGCGGTTCGGCATCGTCGAGCAAGGCGTCGACAAAGGCTCGGATGCCATGTTCAACCGTCTGCACCGGGGCTGGTGCTTGCAGCGGCGAAATCTCTTGACCACGAATGATCGAACCATAACCATGTATGTGATCGCCTATCAACTGCCCGTGTTCACCGACGATTTCAATACGCCCGGAGCGTCCATCCGTATAACGAGCGGCGTCTACAACACATCGAATTTTACTGTGCCGCAGGCTCAATGTCGCCACAAACATGTCTTCCAATTCTTCGTAAAAGATGCGGTCTGTTTCACAGTAAACCCGCCGCACTTCATCACCGGAAAAAAAACGCAATAGATCAAACATATGCACACCGGTATGGAGAATCACCCCGCCGCCAGCCAATGAAAAGTCATCCATCCATTCTCGCTTCGGCGGCTCCATACGTTGGTTAATACTGATGGTGTGAATTGGACCCAACTGATCAAGACGATCCTCAAGCGCCCGTACAACGGAATTAAAGCGCAAGGTATGATTCACCATGAGAAATCCTCCGGAACGTGCAATAGCCTCGATGATATTAATAGCCTCGCGGGTATTGCAGGCCAGCGGCTTCTCCACCAATACGGCTTTACCGGCCATCAGCGCCGTGCTGCAGATGCGTTCATGCAGGTGGGGTGGGGTAACCACGGCGACCGCTTCAAGGTGCGGGTCATTTAGCAAATCGAGATACTCACGATAATAACGCACATTGTACTGGCGGGCGAAAGCCTCCCCCTCGGCAAGATCTTGACGGCAAACGGCATAAAGCTCGGCCTGGTCAATATCGTTCATAATATGGCGAGCGTAACGCATCCCGTGGATGCCTAAACCAATGAGTCCAAAACGCACGGTGCTCATAAACCAATCCTTTATGTCTCTAGTTAGTGCTTTATGATAGCACATCTAAGGACGCGGAAGAAGACTGGGATGAGGGGGGACGGAAATTTGACGCCCCTGTCAAATTTTTGATGTATGCCGCCGTTAGAAACCAATCAGACTCGCTCACTGATTTGGCAAACCGCCTGCAATATCAATCAAGCCTGTTTGAGCAAATCCCTCACAATTGGCAAGGGCCTGATGGCAAATTGACCACCTGTCGATGAAGCAAAACTCGTCTCCGCCTGACATATCCACAACTGTGGCATAAAAATTGCCCTTCTACGCAAACATAACCCATCTATCATCAAAACGTGAAAATTGCCTCGCACGGGCACTAGCGGCCATCTCGTCCGTAGCCCTTTGCATGCTTGCGGGATGAGAGAATACAAGCCAGGATGTTTGCATGAATTATTATGTGTTCATTCCACTGGTTGGCTTTACGATCAACCTCTTCACCTGGACCTACACCTTTTCCCAACGACATAACAACTCGATCAATCGCTCCTGCCTTCTTATAACCGGTTGTCTAGCCGTCTGGTCACTTACCGACTTTACCCTATGGTTACCCGCGGCAACACGCCTTTGGGTTCCACTGTTAAAAATCGCCTTATCTATAGGCTTCTTAACAAATTTTTGTCTTCTCCATTTCATCTACTCAATAACCCAAAGAAATAAAGATTTTCTCTACTACACAACATTATCCTGTGTATCCTTATCTGCTATCTTAAATATTTCAACAAATAGCTATGTCAACGGTTATGAAATACATGGCTGGGGCATATCTTATATCGAAGGAAGTTCATTCTTTTATATAACATTTATAAATGTTCTACCTATACTTTATTCAACATATATCATTTTTAATGAGATCAAAAAAACCTCTCACTATGATACAAACAGCCCATATCCCCGAGTCTTTCTTGGCTTACTTGTGTTAAGCTTATCGTTGTTGATTTCCCATCTTGTCTTTCCTTATATCCTGAAAATAAATCACCCTGTCCAACTTTCATTTATTGCAACCGTGATACAGTCTGTCTTTATCTGTAGCGTTGTTTCAGCGCACAACGCGCGAGTCACCCAAAAAGAGTTACAAGAAAGCCGCAACAAGCTTGAAAGTCTGGCTAGTGAATTAGCACAAGCCAGTGCATCGTTAGAAAAGAAAGTCGTTGAACGCACAGGCTCATTATTGAAATCCAATGAGCAATTGCGCTGTGAGATCATCGAACGACGGCGAGCAGAGGAAGTATTAGCAACCGAAAAAGAACAACTGGCCGTCACCTTAAGCTCGATTGGTGATGGGGTTATTGCGACCGATACGTCAGGCAACATTGTCTTATTAAATAAGGTTGCCGAAACACTGACCGGATGGTCGCAAGCCGAGGCCATTAAGCAGCCACTGTCAACGATTTTTCAAATCCTCGATGAGAAAAACCGTCAACCGTGCCAGAATCCAGCTGACGCCGCCCTGCATGCCGATGGTCACGTGCATCGCGCCGATCAGCTGTTGCTGATCGCCAGAGATGGCACAGAACGCCTAATTGCTGCCAATGCCGCCCCCATCCGTGCAAAAGATGAGGACATGTTTGGGGCGGTGCTGGTGTTTTGGGATATGACTGCAAGACGACACATTGAAGAAGAGCTCATGAAGGCGGATAAGCTCGACTCCATTGGTCTTCTTGCCGGTGGCGTGGCACACGATTTCAACAATATATTAACGGCGATTATTGGCAATATTTCTCTGGCCAAAATATATGCTGAGAAGGAAGGCAAGGTGTTTGCTCGGCTGGTCAATGCTGAAAAGGCTGCCCTACAAGCACAGAATCTCACCCAGCAACTCCTGACCATTTCAAAAGACGGATCGCCCATTCGGCAGCCAGCCTCAATCGATCATGTTATACGGGATTGTATTGATTTTTCACTGCGTGGCTCGAATGTAAGGTGCGAATTCGGTGTCGACCACCATCTCTGGCCAGTAGAGGTCGACCAGGGACAAATCAGTCAGGTCATCAATAACCTGATGATCAATGCCGACCAGGCCATGCCGGATGGTGGACGCATCGACGTACAAGTCGAAAATGTGACCCTTGATGCGGATGACATCGACCGGCATATCGCCCTTGAGCCGGGCAAGTATGTAAAAATTTCCGTTCAAGATAATGGCATCGGCATCCCTGAAGACCGCATGAGCAAAATTTTCGATCCCTATTTCACCACCAAGCAAGCCGGCAACGGGCTTGGATTGTTTACCTGTTACTCGATCATTAAAAAGCACCATGGGCACCTTAGCGTCGCCTCACAACAAGGCGTCGGCACAACCTTTGAGATCTATCTGCCTGCTTCTGAACAGCAGGTCGGTAAACAACTTGGTAAGCAGATGACGCATTACCCGGGAAAAGGGAAAATTTTGATTATGGAAGATGACGAAACCATTCGCGAGGTAACCGGCGAAATGCTGATGCACCTCGGCTATGATGTCACGTTTGCCAGAGACGGCGCTGAAGCCATTGCTTTGTACCGGCGGGAAAAGGATGCAGACGCACCGTTTGAAGTCGTTGTCTTGGATCTGACGGTGCCAGGCGGCATGGGTGGCGAGCAAGCCATTAAGAAATTGCTAAAAATCGATCCGCAAACCAAAGCCATCGTCGCCAGCGGCTACACCACCGATCCGATCATGGCGCAATTCGAACATTATGGTTTTTGTGATCGAATTGTGAAACCTTATAAATCAGAAGAACTACACGCCGTTTTATACAAGGTCATGAAAACGCCACCCGAAGTCCAAAGTCCGCCTTCCGCATTCCGAAGTTCGCCTTCCGCAATCTGATACATTACTGAGGTAACTGGTATGAGTAGCCACTTTGCCGTCGCGCACGACCGCGCAAACGCTCGGTCATCATACCAATAATCCATCCTGCCAACATAACCCCAGCGCCACCTAAAAACCACAAAAGCTGGCTACTTTTTTTCAAATCCTGTGTCTTTTTCTTCACTTTGACCAGCTCTTGCTGGGTATCGTAATGTGTCTGTTGCAGCTTCGTATACTCGGATTTTAGTTGCAGAAACTGCGCCGCATCTTGACGTAATTGATCATACTTCTTGGTGGTATCGGTCAGCTGGGATTCCTGTTGGCCGCTTGCCTTTCGCAAACGCCGGTGTTCTTGACGTAACGTCGTCAATTGTTCCGTCAGCGTATCAAGACGCGCTTTCTGCTGTTCGGCTTCTTCCTGCAGACGCTCCGCAGTAAGCTTATAGGGAAGCCGGGCGATTAAATAGCGTTTCAACACATAGGCGGTTCGACCACTCTGCAGTTTAACCGTTGCCCAAGAGTCATCCGTATTGATAACTTCCAAGGGCGTCCCTGTCGGCAAAATCTTAACAATGTTACGACCTGCAATTTCTTTCTCAGAGCGCACCACCACTTCAAACATATCACTAATATACATCGTACGGGCATGTGAACCTGTCGTGAATAGCAATGATCCTACCAATCCCAACCACACCAGGCGCGTGGTAAATCCCATACTCTCCTCCTATCCATCGACCCTATTATGCACGCCAGGAAGCGCCCGGCACATAGGGTACTGGCTCGCAGCAGGTAACGCAAGCACTTTATGAGTAGCGGCGACGAGCACCCTTCCAAATGCGTATAGCAAGCATGACAAGCAGTGGAAGAAAGATGTTGCCCAAGGCTGCGGATGGAGGCGGAGGCCGCAACTGATCCGAGGATAAAATGCCACATCCACCACCGCCAGTGCTCATTCTTGTTACCATGACCTGAACCGTTGGAGGCGCCACGTCCGCAATGCCAAGCGCATCCGTACAAATCAGCGTAACCGTATAAGTCCCGGGACTATCGAACCGTACAGTCGGATTTTGCTGCGTCGAGCTGTCACCATCAGCACCGCCGCCAAAATACCACAGAAAGGTAAACGGCGTATGATTTTCAGCATCATGACATGAAGCAGCAAAATCCACGCTGCTACCAACGCTAATGACCATTAGAGCAGATGTATTGTCGATATGGCCCACTGGCGGTTGATTCACGATAACCGTACGTACAGTCGAGTCGCTAGCCCCGCTATCGTCCGTACAGGTAAAGGTAACGGGAAAGATACCCGGCTCGGGGAACACAATAGCGCCCGGATTCAGAAGGTCAGACGTACGAGCTGGGTCTCCCCCAAACTCCCAGACAAAGGTAAACGTGTCACGCTCCTCGACATCAATGTCGACACAGGTGCCCTGGAAGGTGACTGCTGCACCAGGCCTGACGACGACATCGTCAGCAGGTGCCGTAATCGTACTGCGTGGCGGCCGGTTGCGTAGCGCCAGCAGATCCTGCATCGCCTCAAACGCCTTCACCGCATCGACTTTGCCATACCCGAATATATTATCAATGCCAGGCGGCCCCAGGTCAACAGCCGCTACGCGCATGAGGTCAGCAATCTCGTCCTTACGCAGTGCATCAGTACCAACCGTCCGATTATATTCGATCAGAAGTGCCGCTATAGCCGCCACATGGGGTGCGGCGGCAGACGTACCGAAAAAGGGACTAAAATTGGCCATGGAGGTCATCACCCCATCCGCAGCAACCAGGTCCGGCTTGCTGCGCGTCTCAAACACCGGTTGGCCGTTACGGTCAAAGAAAATCTCACAAGGGCCATGAGAACTAAAGGATTCAATCGTATCGAAGCCTGCATCAGCTGCACGAATGGCACCCACAGCCAGCGCATCGCGCACGCACGGATGTCCAAAAACGCTGCCACGGGCAACCGTATGCTCTACAATCGTTGCATCTCCAAGAAAGCTAATGGCCAGCGGCAAGGCCGCACCGGCCACACGGTTGACGAGCAAGTCAACGGTAACAAAATTATTACTCGTATTAACGACGATGACCTCTTCGATAGGTGGGGCATTGCCGACCAGTTGACGATTGTCGCTAATACAGTTCCCACTCAAAGTCGGCGTATCACAGGCCAGATTATCGCCACTGGCATCAAACAGTAACAGGTCATAGTCCGCCGTATTGGCAGAGCCATCGAACCGATCAGGCCACTGCAGGAAAGCGGTAAAAAAACTCGGGCGCTGGGGACTCCCCGGGGCAATCACAATGGACATGGTAACGTCACCAGCCCCGAAATCATGCAGGTTCATGCTGGGATCCCCATCGTTAGGATCAAATTCCTGATAGACACCCTTATAATGCGCCTGCGCATCATTGCCGGTGGCCGTCACGTAAATAACCTCCTTGTCCTCAATCGCCGTACGCACCGCGCTAGCCACCAGTCCGTCTTCGAACACCGACTCACGGAAAAAACCAAGATCATCCACAATAATATCAACCGCCGCCATGGCCAGCTCATCAATAGCCTCGACCATGGCAAATGCATTCGGAAAACCGGTATGAAACAGAAGCGTGGCGCCGGGTGCTAGGTCATGAATAATCTCCGCCAGGGCCCGGCCTTCGTCGGTCTGAGAACTATTGATCCCTGCATCTAAAATGATCAGGTCAGGTGGTAGATCGTCACCCGAGGCGTCCGGGTCGAGCAGACTATCGGAGATAATCCCGATTCGCACACCGCTGCCATCGACGCCAAACCTCTCACGGGCCTCGGCAGCAAATAGCACACTATCACCTGCCGACGTCACACTGCCGGTACGCAGCACAGCATACGACGGCGGACTGATCCAGCGCACAAAGGGGAGTGCCGCAACGGTCTCTAGGGCTTCGACGGAGATGGAAGCATGCAGCAGACGGGCTTGCTGATCAACATGATGGATGCGGACCAGGTGCGGTTGGAGCACCTGAAGCTGGGCTTGCGTCAGATCATCAACATACACATTAGCCTCGATCACACCGTCATCGCTGAGCCGTATGGCACGGGTCGCCAACGTACTGGCCAGCGGTGCCCCGTACTGCGCGGCCATCTGTGCAACGGCCCGTAAGGACGAAGCGATGCGGCGTTGGCTCGAGGCCAGAGGCGCCTGGCGCGCGGCTACATACGCGGACAGGTCCTGGCTGACGGCCTGAGCAGGCAGCAAGCACCAGGCCAGTAGGAACACCGGAACGATACGTGCACGGGGAACGCTCAATACGCTTCTACAGATCGATAACACCGCTTCCTCAGCGATTGGTTACTAACATTTGAGGCATCATTCGGCAGTATAGCCTTCCCCCGGCCGATCTGTCAAAACGCAGCGCGATGTACCCCTCCTTCCCCTTCCACACGGGTGTGGCTCTTTCGTAACGACACATAGTTAAATAAAATCAATATATCATAGGTATTATGCTTGAAAAAAGACCTCTCAGGGGGTAGATAAAAAGCTTTATCCGTCCCACCCCCTAAACAAGAGGTCCGAAACTATGGAAGCACAAGTTGTCACGATTGACCAGCCGTTTCAT
>JAPULM010000552.1 GCA_027294925.1 bacterium | reverse complement strand
AAAGCCCTGCTGCACACCTTTGAGGGGCATTCAAGCCCGGTCAATTCGGTTGCCTTCAGCCCCGATGGCGGCTTTCTGGCCTCGGCTTCATTCGACAACACGGTCAAGCTGTGGGACGTACAAGGCAAAGCCCTGCTGCACACCTTTGAGGGGCATTCACGCTCGGTCAATTCGGTCGCCTTCAGCCCCGATGGCGGCTTTCTGGCCTCGGCTTCATTCGACAACACGGTCAAGCTGTGGGACGTTGAGGGCCGAGGAGAGCTGCAAACCCTGCTGGGTGGACGGGGTGGCAACTGGATAAGGGTTGAGAGTCGTCAGCGGGTATTTCGTGGTGATGACGGTACGCTGCTGAGGAAACGGGCAACTCAGAATGACGACTGGCTGCCGGTTCCCGTAGCTGAGATGAGCGGGCGGAGCGCGTTTTCGGTTTCTGTGACGCCTGCGTCCATCACCATCAAGCCTGGTGAGAGTGCAGAGGTGCGTATACAGATCACCAATACCGGTTCCCGCGCAGCATACTGGTTGCACTTGAAATCGTCGACCAGCGGCGATGAAGCGATACGGCTCACGCCACCGAATCGCTTATTCAAAGGTAAAGGCCAACAAGAATGGAAAGCATCGCGTATCGCCAAGCTGGAGAAGGGAAAGAGCGCCGCGCTACACGCCCGCGTTGTCGCCAATTTGAAGCTGCCGGCTGCTTTTCTCGATCCCGGTATACACCAGTTGATGTTAACGGTGACCTCCGCTAGCGGTGTCGAAGTCAGTCAAACGATCAGCGTAGGTGTCCAATCGCCGTACCTTGAATGGCGAACGGCCCAACTGGAACAGGATAAAAAGACGCTAAAAATCGGTCTGTACAACACCGGTGCCGTGGCCTTGCGTGACTTCACGCTCGAACTGTATGCGCCTGATGTGGTTAAACCGCTGTCCCAACAGACCATAGCGGAGCTGGCGCCGGCAACCCCGCTTGAACTGGCTGTCGTCTTGCCGGATGATATCGATCCGCATGCCCAAGCACTGACGTTGCAAGGCAGAACCCGTGCGCTACCGGTTTTCAGCTGGAACCTTACGGCTCCTGATATTACCGGGGCCAGCCGCATTTCACTCTGGCTGTTTCTGCCGATATTGCCGTTGACCCTGGTGGCGCTTGTCTATCTGCGTCGTTATCGCCATCCTCTGGTCGTGCAACTCTCTGGTGAGCCTGCCTTGTTGTTGCAATTGCCACCGGAACAGCTACAAGAAGCCCAGACTCGCCTTAAACAGACTCGACGGCTAGATACAGTGCTGTCAAAAACAGAGGTCACGCAAAGAACCTTAGATGCGGGCATTGCCTTCTTTGGTCGCGCCACCCCTGAAGAAAAAGCGCAGCGGCTGGCCAGGCGCATCGGTGGGGAGGTGTCCCCGCTGCCACGAGAGGACCGGGGTGAGGGTCTAGTGCTCTATGAATTACGTCTGCCCGATGATTTTCCGCTGAATTTAGATCGCTGTCTGCTTGGTTTTCCAGCGACTGACAGCGCGCCGCAGGATTTCCTTGCTGATCTCAGGGGGATACCACAGACTCGCCTGCGTGTCTCCCTGTTAATCAGCCCGAGTAGCGACTATCAACGCCAGCTCTACGAAAGGACGCAAGACCGCAGCAATAAATGGGTTGCCCCATCCCGATCGGAGTTGACCAATTTGCTGCTTAGCCCTACCCCGGCAACGGTTCTGGCCAACCTGTTCGCCAGCCAGTTGGCCTTGACCCAGCTGTCGCCGTACCAGTTGGGCGGTGGAGTGAATCGTGAGGTTACCTTCTTTGGACGGCAGGAGATTATCGCCCACATCATGAACCGCGATCCGGCCAATTACCTGGTCGTCAGCGGCCGCCAGCTCGGCAAGTCGTCGTTATTAAAAGCGCTGGAGCGGCGCTACCAGGAGCAGCCTGAGATCATATGCCACTATCTGACCCTCTCCAGTGAGATCTTGGTGCCACGACTGGCGTCAGCATTGCAACTCCCACGTGATACGGGACTGGAAGAGATTGCCGCTTATGTGGTGGAAGCTGAAGGGCGGTTTCTCTTTTTGATCGACGAAGCGGATAAGTTTATTGCCCATGAGCTGGAAAACGCCTACCCCATACTCGACGCCCTGCGCCGCATGAGCGAAGAGGGTCACTGCAATTTTATCCTGGCCGGTTTTTGGGAGCTGTATGAACACGCCGTGCTGGATTATCAATCCCCCCTGAAAAACTTCGGCGAGATTATTCAGATCGGCGCATTGGAAGCGGAAGCCTGCCGTCAGCTTGCCATCGAACCGATGCAGAGCATGCGGCTGGCGTACGCCAATCCAGCCTTGGCGGAACAGCTCCTCGAAACCACGGGTCAACGCGCCAATCTGATGGCGATTGCCTGTCATGAGATTCTTACCCAACTACAGCCCGAGCAACGGGTGATTGAAGCAGCGGCTGTGCAGCGGTCACTACACAGCGAGAAAACCTTCAATGCGCTCAAAGGCTGGGATGCGATGACGGATGATAAAGCGGCGTGCCAGTTGGATCGGATCGTGGTCTACGGGACCATCGAAAAGGAGCGGTTTGACTTTGCCGAATTGGTGACGTTGCTCAATCAGCATGGTTTAACACCTGATGGTAACGCGCTAGAGCGCAGTTTGTTGCGGCTGGAATTGGGTTTCGTTTTGGGCCGGGATGATAGGGGTAACTACTTTTACCGTGTGCCACTGTTTCGTGAGTTGATTTTGAAAGATTCGCCAGCAGTAAAGTTAAAGGTGGAGTTAGATAGCTGGAAAGCGATCCCATAAGACCAACAGCACAATCATTGAAGCCTACCAAAGTCCGAGCGCTTCGCATGACTCGCTCATAGCAAGACGCACAAGAATTGGCTCAGATGTTCTCAAAGCACACGAGGATCATTATGAGTTGGTTGGCTCAGTCTCATCACTCGCCATTCCTACCACATTGCATGACTCGCTCATCGCGGACCGTCTGGAGAGTGCCAAGGGCATAGCCCAGCTCGGTGCGGTCATAGGCCGTCAGTTTACCTATGTCTTACTCGACGCGGTTTCACAACTCGATGAAGTGCCCTTACAACATGAACTGGCACAGCTAGTCGAGACGGAACTGGCGTACCAACGAGGGCTACCTATCTCTTCAAGCAGGCGCTCATTCAGGATGCTGCCTACCAGTCACTACTACGGCAGACTCGGTAGCGCCACCACCGGCGGATTGCCGAGGTGTTGACGGAACGCTTTCCCGACACCGTTGAGACGCAGCCCGAGATGCTGGCGCATCACTATAACGAGGCCGGATTGAGCAAACTGGCTGTGGTATACTGGCAATGGGCCGGGGACCGTGGGCATACGCGTTCGGCGCATCAGGAAGCGATTAGCTATCTGGACAACGGACTCAAGGTGCTCGAGACCCTGCCGGAAACGCCTGACGGTAGGGATAGGGGTGGCTGGTTGAAGGTAAAGCGGAAGCCGAGCATGCCCATCCGTTGCCGCCAGTTTTTGACGATGCCGAGCCGATCCAGGCTCTGAAGGCCGAAATGCCCTAGGATACAGACTGTATCGCGTTCCTCCTTCAGGTTACGCCTGTCCTTGTACATCGAAAAAAACCTATTGGGTTTTACTCTCGACAAGCTCGATGCTCACACCGTCGGGGCCTGCCAGATAGGCAATGCGAGTGCCCGGTACAAATTCGTAAGGCTCCACCGAAAATTTGCCTCCTTTTTCCCTAATTGCGTTGCAGAAATCGATCAAGTCACCGACGACCTTAAAGCCAAAATGATCCGTACCCCATTGGTCGTGACTCACAAAATTATCAAAAGATTGCAGGCTGTTCTTGTCCCCCGGCTGCTCTCCGGGTCTCTGACCTCGGAGCAAGATCGTCGCGCCCTCAAATTGCACCGCAATCTGGGGAGCACCCCGTACCTCAGCGTTGCGAGTGATCGTGCCCCCTAACATGCCCGCATACCATTTCGCGGCAGCGTCTGGGTCCTTGCAGATAACGTGCACATGGTCAAAGATGATTTTAACGCCACTCATGACGGTTTCCTCCTGGTTAACGGGTGGGTCGTACCACGTCATTCGAGATATCGATGCCATGACCTCTCCCTCGACCACCGTGCGAATATCCCAGTGCCGCTCGCTCAAGCGTCGCGACGCCCGGCTCTTAAAGGCGGGATTAATATGCTGATCGCAAAGATCCACCGGCTCCATCACATGCATTTCGGCATCAATAATCTTGAACCCGCTCTTGGTCGGGCTCGCCTCCTTCTTATGGAAGTGGATTTCAACGTCTGCGGACGGACTGAGCCGCCTCGTTCGAGCGTTACCTTAACAGAAGGAAGTATAGGGTGCAATCCTCGTGATAGACCTGACGCTAGTGACCCTATAGACTAGACTTTCATTGGCTGATAACAACCTGGTTAAGACGCACCTACGGGCAACCCGGCATTTGATAAGGAGGACAATGTGATTGAAATCCAGCTCGAACTCGCCGCACGCGCAGTGAAACCTGCCCAGGCAAAAGCGCCTGAGTTGGATGCCCCGATGACCGTCTCGGTTGAAGATGAAGCCGAGCGCCTGGTGCTTTGCGCGCGGGGTGATGGAGCCGGGTTCTGCATGCCTGAAATCTCCGGCGCCAAAGCGATCGCGGCGGCGACACGGGTGAACAGGACCACATCTGCGCGGCAGCCGGTGCAGCTACCGTGTATACATAATTTTAATCGACACCCTACCTCTCTGAACATCCTCCCTGGCCTCCTTTCGCAAAGGGGGCCAGGGAGGACCCTTTGCCTCTGCTGCCTTTTAATTCCATTCGACAACGAAACTAAACACATTGTATAATTTAACATATGTAAGATATATTGATTATTTATAAATTAAATTTAAGCTTTGTTTAATTAAATTTAATTTGGACTTTATAAATTAAAAGTTTAAAATTATTTATTATGAATGTTCGAACCATTCCAAAACTTTGTCCGTCATGCGAGACGCCGCTTTGTATTGAGCAGTTGAAGTGTCGTAGCTGTACGACTGTCGTCCAGGGGGAATTTCTACTGCCTCGACTGGCTCGATTTACAAGTGAAGAGCAGCGATTTTTGGAATTGTTCGTTCTATGTTCGGGCAGCTTAAAAGCGATGAGCAACGACCTTGGGGTATCGTATCCGACGGTGAGAAAACGCTTAAATGCTCTCGTCTATAAGCTCGAAAGCGAGATCGAGAAGGACGATCAGTTACACCGATCCGATCAGGAATAACCGCGAGGGGGGCGGCAAGGAGCCTGTATGGAACAGCCTGAACCTGCTGAAATCTCACTTGAGAGCGACGATATCCTATTACGCCGAGTTCGTGCTTCGCGATCGAGCCGACGCCTCACCCTGATCGGTATAACGCTGTCGCTTCTACTCATCGTTGGCGCCATGGTATTTTTTCTCGTCTTTCCCTCAACCCACGAACCCTACCCTACGTCGCGCCCTGGCATAGCAAGCGCCACCGTACCTGACACGCCTGACCAACTGGACGCCCTGATTGAAATGCTGCAACAGAAGCTTCGCAAGCCCGGACGTGCGAAGGATTATCATCATCTGGCTGCGGCCTACCGTAAGCGGTTTGAACTTACTCAAGATTCTAAAGATCAGCTTCGGGCCCTGTTGGCAGATGAAAAATTTCAGTCTTTAATGAAGAAAAATCCCTCAAAGGAGCGATTTATGAAAGCTCGCGGTGTTCTGTTTCCATTTATGTTTGTGGTGTTGATCATTGGCGTCATCGGCGTCATCGTGATGTTATTACAAAATGGGCTGGTGCGTCGTGATGAGGCTGTCGATGCGCGCTGGTCGCAGGTCGAAACGCAGCTGCAACGGCGTCTGGATCTGGTACCCCAACTGGTCGAGACCATAAAAGGCTATGCCAAACATGAACAGGACACCCTGCTTCGGGTTACCAGGGCTCGCACCCGGCTTGCCGACGCCCTGCAACAAACCACGGCCAGAGCCCCGACTGAGGAAGCGCTCACCCAACAGCTGGCCGAAGCCTCAACGGCTCTTGGCACGGAATTGCACGCACTTCTCGTCATGGTCGAACGCTACCCCGACCTGAAGGCGAGTCAAAGCTTTATTGGCCTGCAGGACCAACTCGAAGGTACGGAGAATCGCATTGCCGTCGAACGGCAACGGTATAACGAGTCGGTACGTCTGCTCAATACCCGCTTACGCGCGTTTCCGCACAATGTTGTGGCCGGCATGTTCGGGTTTGAAGCCCGCGAGTATTTACAGGCCAAACTTGAAGCAGCTGAGCCAGTCAACGTTAAATTCTAGGTAGGTATCATCATGATGCGATTCTCTCACGTGGTGTTGACTGTTCTTATTCTGTTTGTCCTGTGTCCTGTGCCTTATGCACAGTCCAAATCATCTCAGCCACATGTTGATCTGAGCGCTCGGCCGCGCGACCATCAGGTCTTGTATGATGAGGCTAAGATTCTGACCGACCTGGCCGAATCTACCGAGCGCTACCTCACGATGTTCAGGGACGACTACGGGATTGATGCCGTCATCATCACGCTACTGTCACGTGAACCTCATCAGACGATTGAAGGTCTTGCGCAAACGGTCATGAGCACCTGGAAGATTGGCAAAAACTTCGGCAGTCGCGGCCTCCTGCTATTGCTGATCGCGGATACCAAAGAGGTCAAACTCGAGGTGTCGTATGAGCTGGAAGATGTGTTTACCGACCTGTTCACCGGCGCGATAGAGGATCTCCAACTCAAACCCTACTACCAGAGCGGCGGACTGGCCACCGGATTGATTGCGGTCATGGAGGAACTCGAGCAACGTGCGTTTCTCAAACATCAAAAAACCTACACTGCAGCCCTCATCGGTCAGCTTGATCAACAGTTTATATCAGGGGGTGCAGGGGCGAAACGGGTATTGAGTCAGTACGGAAAGAACGCGAAGCCGCCGCAGGTCCCCTGGACATCCTCGTCCCTGCCAGGTGGGAAAACCCCGCAAGAGGCGTGGCAAATCATGCTAGACAAGGGGCTAGGCCGCAATTCCCATCCTGACCGTGACATCTACACAGAGGCAACCAAACTCGCCACCAATGACGATCAAAACAACCCTGATCGACGCATCAAAAAACTGATGCGCTACTGGGTCACGGCCAATTTCAAGGTGCTCAAGAACGGCACGTATGCCGCAATCTTTTTCGGCAAAAAGGCCGGCTGGAGACATGCGCCTGTCCTGTTTGCACAAACCGCTAATGGGTGGAAATTTGATATGGTCGGACAACGCAAATGGATTACCATGGGGCGCGCGCCCAAGTGGGGGATTCAACGTACCGACCATCCCTATGCAAAACTGTTGCGCCGTGCTCCGTATTGGATGCGTAAGGATATGCCACTATCACCGGTCGACCGATACCACATCCAACAAGATCGCCATACGGTGTTACAAATTCTCGCGCTGCAAAACGCCTATCGCCAAAATCCTGACAATTTTGACACGAGCCTAGCCCTTGGACGGTTAGGGGTTCTCACCGCCCGTCGCCCCCAGCATGTCATCCCCTATCTGCGCAAGGCTCAACAACTGCTTCCTGAGCACCCGCTGCCCTACAAATATATGGCGATGCAGTACGTCGATTCCACCTTGCAGCACAAAACCGCTCTCAAGCAGATGAAGCAATACGTCGCCCTGCGGCCGAATGACCCCTTCGGACATCGTTTCCTGGGCTTTTTGTATCTCAATTTGAACCAATTCAGCAACGCCATTGATCATCTGCGTCAAGCGCTCCAACATCAACCCGCTAACTGTTACGCTTACAGTAAGCTGGCACGGGCACATGCACAACGCTATCTACGCGCCAAGGGCTTCAACCTGCTGCGGAGTGGCTACCGTAAAGCCGCCATCAAATATTATCGACATGCCAGTGCCGTCTGTCCTGAGGATTCCACCAGAGTCGCCTGGCTAAAAAGCTGGTTAACGCGAAAGAGCCTGCTGGCAACGACAACCCGCGCGTCTGACTCATAAACCTATCACGTTTGAGTCCTAGCGTATGAAACCCGTCTGCGGTAAACGTGCCTTTTTCTTGTTTTTGATCCGGCTGTTTCCGCATCTGCCCAATTTTGTGTGACTCTTCTGGCGTTTAAACTGCGACCCACGCGTCCCGTTCCAGTTGAAAGGGTTGATGCCGCTGGCAATTCTATCCTGTCCCTGCTAAAAACCTCATCTGGCTTATTTCTCAGGACATTGTTATCTTTGCAGTCTGACTTCTCCCCACGTAAAATGACGCAGCTTTTACCTCTGGAGAGGCGTTATCAATGGGATTGACCACTGCCCTCTGGCTTGTCCTGCGAGCGGCCGTTGCAAGCCGAGCCGTCTTGGTCGCTGAAAATCTTGCCCTCCAG
>JAPULM010000551.1 GCA_027294925.1 bacterium | reverse complement strand
CGTGATTGCGTTTGGGGAAGGGTTGTTGCACGGCAAGGTGGTGTTACGCCGAGCAGACGGTGCGGTGGTGATGCGGTTTATGCCTGAGGAGATTCTTCCCATCCTCGACAAATGCGGTGAGGTTCCGCTACCCCCTTATATCAAGCGTACGGGAAGTCCAACAGAGCAAGATTATCAGCGTTACCAAACGGTATATGCTCGCCACCCTGGGGCCGTGGCTGCGCCGACTGCAGGGCTCCACATCACCCCCGAACTTCTTGCCGGATTGCAGCGCCGCAATATCGCACCGGCTTATGCGACACTGCATGTGGGGTGGGGAACCTTTCAGCCGATGCGGAGTGAGACGGTTGAACAGCATGATATACAGGCAGAATTTTATCGCTTGGTGGCGGCGCAAGCCGACCTCATTCGGCAGGCCCAACAACAAGGCGGGCGTGTCGTTGCTGTGGGTACAACCGTCACCCGCGTGCTTGAAACGATTATGCAGGAGGAGGGACAACTGACGGCCCATAGTGGTTGGTCACGACTGTTTATCTACCCAGGCTATCAGTTTAGGGCTGTCGAGTTGCTGATTACAAATTTTCATCTAGCCCGATCGACTCTGTTTCTTCTTGTCTGTGCTTTTGCCGGTGGTGAACTGATGCGGCAAGCATACCGCATCGCCATAGCTGAGCGTTACCGTTTTTATAGTTATGGCGATGCGATGCTTATTCACTGAGAAGTGTTGACTGAGAGGTGTTGACTGCTTCCTTAAAGTGTTTGCCGGACTTGAAGCGCACGACACGACGGGCGGGAATACCGGCTTCTTCACCGGTTTTTGGGTTACGGCCGACCCTGGCGCTTTTTTCGCGTACCTGGAAGGATCCAAAGCGTCGTAAGATAACGGACTCTCCACGCTGCAAACCATCTTTGACCTGCCCAAGGATGCTATCTACCGCTTCTTCGGCTTTGACCTTTGTAATACCGGTTTCATCGGCAATACGATTGACGATTTCAATCTTCCTCATGCAGTCCTCCCAGTTGTGATTAGGATGTTGAATTTATTTGCTCTTCGCCCAAGGCCAGCGCTTCTTGGCTTTCGTCTCCTCTCCCTCAAGTGAAGCGAGTTCGCGTAAAAGTTCTTCTTGACGATCACTGAGATGAGTTGGTGTTTGAATAACAAGATGGATAACCTGGTTGCCTTTTCGACCCCCTCGCACATCAGGGACGCCACAGCCGGGTAGGGACAATGTTTCCCCGCTTTGGACACCGCGTGGGATGCTAAGGGTTTGCGAGCCGTGCAGTGATGGGACTTCGATGTCTACCCCCAGCGCGGCTTGCGGGAAGGAAATAGGGATCTCACCGTGCACATTGTTGCCGTCTCGTTCGAAGAATTCATGTGGCTGAACATGAAGGAGGACGTAAAGGTCGCCCGCTGGTCCGCCGTTGACCCCTTCTTCGCCTTCACCGGTCAGACGGAGGCGAGCGCCCTCATCAACCCCCGGCGGAATTTTTACCGAAAGCTTTTTCGGGCTTCGTACCGTTCCATTGCCACGACATTCGGAACACGGCTCGGTGATCATTGAACCTTCGCCGCGACAATTTGGGCATGTTGTCCGTAGTGCGAAGAAACCTTGTCGGCGCTCCACCTGGCCAATTCCCCCACACGTACTGCATGTGGTGGGGCGAGTACCGGGGGCGGTGCGTTTTCCCAAGCACTGTATGCAGGTCTCCATTTTCTCGAATTCTAAAACCTTCTCTGCGCCGAAGACGGCTTCTTCAAAGGTTATTTGTAGATCGTAACGCAAGTCGGAGCCTGACCGACTGCGGCTCCGGCTGCGGCCACGTTGACGCCCACCGCCAGAACCAAATAAGTCTTCGAAAATGCTGCCGAAGTTTGAGAAGATATCGTCAAAACCCTGAAAGCCCTGGAAGCCGGCGTTTTGCAGCCCTTCATGCCCATAGCGGTCGTAGAGGCCACGTTTTTCCGCGTCGTGGAGGACTTCATAAGCCTCTGCAGCTTGTTTGAATTTTTCCTCCGCTACAGGATTGTCGGGATTGCGGTCCGGATGATACTTCAACGCCAGTTTGCGATAGCTTTTCTTGATCTCGTCTTCCGTCGCGTTGCGTGCGACACCGAGGAGTTCATAATAATCCTGTTTGGCCATATCCTCCTGTCCTTGTCAGATCTTATGCCGAAATATCATGGGGTACGCATGGCATGCGGAGCAGGCTAAAAGCCGCGCCCATGGTACGCAAAGCCGAACACGTTCCTCGATAGCTGGCTGGATGCTAATTTTCTAACGTCTCATGTATGTCCAATAGGTTCTGTTTTTCTTGTTGGACGTGGCGTAGTTTTTCTAGCAGGTCCATAATAACCGTGACGCCCGCAAGATTGACGCCCATCTCGCGTGTCAGATTCAAAATCGTACTGAGATGCTCAATATCGTGGCGTGAGTAGAGCCGTGTATTGCCTGACGAACGATGGGGGCATAACAGACCTTCACGCTCATACATCCGCAAGGTTTGCGGATGTATGTTAAACATGTCGGAAACCACACTGATGGTGAAGTATTCTTTGCCTTGCTCAGCGGACATCCCTGGCTACCTCATATCGGCGCGTGGTTGTAGAGGATTGCGCCGCTCGAATTCTTCAATCAGCTTGCGAGAGTGATCATCAATTTCAACTGGGAGAACGACTTTCAGGGTAACATATTGATCGCCTCTCCCCGCCTCGCGAAGATGCGGGACACCTTTGCCGCGCAGACGAAATGTGCGGCCATTTTGAGTGCCCGCCGGCAAGGTCATGCTTGTTTTGCCATCAATAGTTGGAACATTAATTTTGGCCCCTAACAAGGCCTCGGCAAGGGTCACAGGGATTTCACAAATAATGTCGCTGCCGTCACGGCTAAAAAAAGGATGCGGTTTAACATGGGTGATAATAAATAAATTACCCGGCGGTTCACCAAAGGTGCCGGGCTCCCCTTTACCGGCTAATCGAATCCTCGAATGGGTGTCAACACCTGCCGGTATTTTTACCCGTAAGCGTTCGGATCGCCCATCCCGTCGGGTTATCTGGACATCGCTTGTGGTGCCCTGAACGGCATCTTCGAAGCCAATTTCAACGGTCTGCTCAAGATCGGCACCACGTTGCGGAGTGGTTGGCATTTTTGACTTTGTTTGGCCAAATAAGTCGTCGAATAGAGAGCCAAAACCTTCAGTAAAATTTCCTTGCCCGCCGAAATTGCCAAAAAAGTCTTTGATATTGCCAGATTGAAAACCTCGAGAGGCATGACGGGAAAACGGATCGAAGCTACCGCTAAACGCCTGCGCTCCGAACTGATCATATTTCTTACGGTCTTCCGCATTGCCGAGCACGGCGTAGGCTTGCGAGATTTCTTTGAATTTCTGCTCGGCAGCTGTGTCGCCAGGGTTTACGTCGGGATGATAATGCCGGGCTAGACGCCGATAGGCTTGCTTGATGTCTTTGGTGCTGGCATCATGTTTGACGCCAAGAACCTTATAATAATCATCGTTTGGCATGCGTACAAATCCGCGGCGCATCGTACCAATACGCCCTCTTTCGTCTATTTGAGACAGTTCCGTTAAATTTCAATACGGTCTACATAACCGTTTTTTTTGTAAATATGAGTTGGTTTCTAGTATAAGATATGAGTCTATATATGTCAAATATGAGTTCTTTGTTAAGAGCCGGATGGCGGCTCAAGAGCGCTAATAGGAGGGCTTTTCGATTTCCATTAGAATAGCGCCATCCTTAAAAATGCGGACGTCGCCGGTTGATTCGGAGATAACGATCGCAATGGCTTGGGTGACAGATGTGATGCCGGCGGCCGCAACGTGGCGAGAGCCGAGCCCCCGAGGCAGATCGACAGTTGAATTGAGCGCAGCGCTTAAGTGTCGGCCGGCACATAACACAACGCCGTCTTGTCGGATGACAAAGGCACCATCAAGAACGGAAAACTCCTTAAGGGTTTCTCGTAGTTGTGGGTTTAAAATGTTGCGTTCTTCCTCAGGATACCCATGGAATGGGTTGAAAATCGTCTGGCGGGAGAACTGCATCACCTTTTCGTTATCGCCAATGACGAACGTTGCGCCGACGGGTTTCCCTTCGCGGCCTTGGTTGGCCAGCTCGACGGCAAGGTTGATAATCGCTTCAAAGACTTCAGATGGAATGTATTGGGCGATGTCGATGGCCTGGGCAGAGGTGATGAGTTCGTACTCTTTGCCGATATCAAGAACCAAAATACAATCAAGAGTTTCCAGCGCCGGGGTACCTGTCAGGCAAACAATTTTGTCTCCGGACGTCACGTAACCTTCCGACAGACTCATGACAACGGCTAGCTTGATTTGCGCCATGCGGGTAAGTGGAATCGACGGCAGACGTATCGTGGTCTTGATCTCGGCGCTAGGCTGGGCCGGATGATCTTGTTGGGTAACGAGAATAACGTCGGTTTGCACCAAGCCTCCAGTCGGAATTGGATAGTCGTGCAGCGCGTCAGCGTACACAAAAAGGGCTTTGGCGTCAATCTCGTTCGCGATCGTGCAGGCGGATTCGACGATCACCTTATTCAGAAGGCGCATGATTGTCTCGTTGCAACAAGAAAGATGAGCGGTCGAAGGTTGACATGCAAGGGACGCTATTTTAGTGTAATATGTGAGTGCATTATTGTCAAATTTTCTTACAACAGAAGCGATGTAGACAAATGGCTGCAACGAATAGAACTGCTCAGCTTCAGCGTTTGAGAAATATCGGTATTATTTCGCATATTGATGCTGGCAAAACCACCGTAACCGAACGTATGCTGTATTATACCGGGCGGATCCATAAACTTGGCGAAGTGCACGATGGCGAAGCCGTGATGGACTGGATGCCGCAGGAGCGCGAGCGCGGCATTACGATTACGGCGGCAGCTTCGACCTGCCTATGGGAAAATCATCAAATCAATGTCATTGATACGCCGGGGCATGTCGATTTTGCCATTGAAGTGGAACGCAGCCTGCGTGTGCTAGACGGCGCTGTTGCCATTTTTTCTGCGGTGGAGGGTGTCCAACCGCAGTCGGAATCGGTATGGAATCAGGCTGATCGTTATCATGTGCCGCGTTTGGCGTTGATCAACAAAATGGATCGTTTAGGGACGGATTATCAGCGCGTCTTGCAAGAGATGCGCGATAAACTTGGGGCGTCGCCTGTGCTCCTTCAGCTACCCTTAGGCAGCGAAGAAACCTTTCGCGGCGTTATTGATTTAGTTGAGATGCGGTGTTTGACCTGGCGCAATGATGATCTGGGGGTGACGCCGGCAGTGGATGTCATTGCAGCAGAATTACGCGACCAGGCAGAGGCGGCTCGGGAGGCTTTGCTTGACGCGGTAGCGGAACACGATGAAGCGCTGCTCGAACAGCATCTGGCGGGTAACGAACTGACCCCTGAGCGAGTGCGCGCAGCCATCCGCCAGGCCACCTTAGCCGGGGCATGTGTTCCGGTATTACTGGGTTCAGGCTTACGCAATAAGGGCATCCAGCCCTTACTTGATGCGATCGTTTGGTATTTGCCGTCGCCCATTGATGTGCCTGCTATCGTTGGTATCGATCCGCGTGATGAGACGACTGTGGCGCGTCGTAGTGAGACACAAGAGCCTGTTGCGGCATTGGCTTTTAAGGTCGTAATCGATCAAGGGCGACGTTTAACTTATCTACGTATCTATTCCGGCCAGCTTGAGCCCGGTGTCATGCTGTATAACCCTCGGACGCAACACGAAGAGCGTGTGGCGCGTCTGTTGCGCATGTTTGCCAATAAACGTGAGCGCTTGGCGCATAGCGGGGCAGGCGATATTGTTGCCGTTACAGGCTTGAAGGACACGACAACCGGAGATACCTTGTGTGATGCCGCTCATCCCATCCGCTTTGAGGCCATAACCTTTCCTGAGCCGGTAATTTCTTTGGCGCTCGAGCCGCGCTCGGTGGCCGAGCAAGAAAAGTTGGCATTTGCTTTAAAGAAATTGTGTGAGGAAGACCCGACCTTGCAGACGGTGTTCGATGAAGAGCGCGGGCAGACCATTGTTTCGGGTATGGGGGAGTTACATCTTGAGGTGCTGATACGACGTTTGCGAGATGAGTTTCGACTCGAGGTCAAGACGGGAAACCCCCAGGTGGTCTACCGTGAAACCGTGCAAGGGGAGGCCGAGGCGGCTGAGCATTTCGAGCGCGAGATCGCCGCTAAGCAGCATTTTGCCGCTGTCCGTCTTGGCATCAGGCCAGCTCCTAATGGCGCCGGGGTGTCGTTTTCAAATTTGATCTCGGCTGATCAGCAGATCGCGCCCGAATATATCGAAGCGGTACGGCAGGGCGTCATGGATGCGGTGTCGTCCGGTACGCTCCAGGGTTATCCGGTAGTGGATATCGAGGTCGAATTGCGTCAGATGACGTATCGGCAGGACGATAGTTCCGTCTTGGCCTTTCAGATCGTTGCCGGACAGGCATTGCGGCGGGCACTTGACATGGCGCAATCGATTCTGCTTGAGCCGGTTATGCGCCTGGAAGTTTTGCTTCCGGAGGAATTTATCGGTAGTGTGATTGGCGGTTTGCAAAGCCGCCACGGCATTGTCGAGGGCGTTGAGCCACGTGGGCGTATGCAGGCGGTCATTGCCCTGGCGCCATTAGCTGCTATTTTTGGTTATAGCACCGATCTGCGCTCTTCCAGTCAGGGGCGGGGAACATTCACCATGCGTTTTTCGCACTACGCTCCGGCAGCGTAACCACCAACCCAGCCACGCGCAGCAGTTCTGCGGTATGCGACAAAGGTAAACCCACAACATTGGTATAACAACCGTCCAATTTGTCTACAAATGTTGCTGCCTGGCCCTGAATGGCGTAGGCGCCGGCTTTGTCAAACGGCTTGTGCGTCGCTACATAATGTTCAATTTCCGCCGCCGACAATTCGCGAAAACGCACCGTTGTGCAGACGCTAACCTGGCGGCAGAATCGGCGCCGATATCGCAAACAGGCCAGTCCGGTAATGACCTGGTGGAGACGACCGCTGAGTTGGCTGAGCATACGCTTGGCGTCTTCATCGCCAGTGGGTTTGCCGAGGATTTGCTGGTCGATGATCACAGCTGTGTCGGCGCCCAGCACCACGGCATCAGGAAAACGTTGCGCTATATCGTAGGCCTTGTCTTTGGCGACGCGCAGGACATAGGTACGAGGCGTTTCATGCCGCAAGGGGTGTTCCTCAATGTCGGCCGGCATGACAGTAAAAGGAATGGCGAGCTGGGCAAGGAGGTCGCGCCGGGGTAGCGAAGCTGAAGCTAAAATGACTTGCGCTGCGGTTGGTTGCTGAGTTTGGGGACGCCTATTAGACATCACGGGCGATGATAAAATCGGCTAAGGCGTACAAGGTGTCCAATGCCGGCGAGGCAGGAAAGGCGTCTAAAAACTGTTTGGCCTTGGTAATATGGTCATGCGCTTTGCCCATGGTGGTTTGTAAGGCGTTGTGTTTTTCGAGAAAGGCCAAGATGGTCTGAGCATCAGCATCGGTCACTTGTTCATTGTCCAAGTAGTCTGTGATGGTCTGGACTTCGCCAGGTGTGGCGTGTTGCATTGCGACAATGATCGGCAAGGTGATTTTACCTTCCTTAAGGTCGCTATTCACCGGTTTGCCCAGCCGTGCTTCGGGTGCCACAAAATCTAACGTGTCGTCAGCGATCTGAAATGCTAGACCTAATTCGTTGCCAAAAGCAGTCAGGGCGGCGCGTTGTTGTACAGGCACCGCGCCCACCAGCGCCCCAATCGTGCAAGAAGCGGCGAAGAGAGATGCCGTTTTTGAGCTAATAATAAGGTAATAATCGGCTTCACTGATGGTGAGGTCACGTTGTTTGAGCGTTTCAACAACCTGCCCTTTAGACATTTCCATG
>JAPULM010000550.1 GCA_027294925.1 bacterium | reverse complement strand
TCGCCAAAGGCGATGCGCTGTTTAACCGAGGCCGCCATGCTGCCGGCAAGCCTTTGGCATCAGGATCGTCGTCGAGCCAGGCAAGAAACGTTTCGAGATGCTCTGCGATCATATGATAGAGTACCGTCTTGCTCGGTCACGGGGTTGGTAGGCGGCAACAGCAGGCGCCATCAGTGCACCTTACGCACAGTATGGAGATGAGGCCGGTGACAGGAATTGATTGTCGCTTGCCATTATACTGTACATACGTACACTATTGCAAAAAGTCAACCCGGCTTAATGTCCAACTGTCTCAAAGAGATTTACTTTTTGGATCTGCCGGGGCTGGCTTCCTGCACCTCCGCCGTGTCAAACCCCGCGACTCCAGGGAAGCATTCGAAAAAAAGGATTGCTATTCAGATACCTTCTATTACAGAATAAGCGAAAAGGAGACAAGCGCATGAGCAAGATTGAGACAAGAACCTACAACCCACGACAATTCAAGGCGCTGACCTTCCATGACGCGACACCACGCTTCCGCGACGGTTGCGACACCCCACGTGCCTATCTGGAGCGCTGTCTTGAGACCATTGCTGCGCGCGAGCCCGTGCTGCGAGCCTTCGTTGTACTCAATGAGGACGGTGCCCGCCGGGCCGCCGATGTCAGCACCGCACGCTGGCAGGCAGGCCGCCCGCTCTCCCCGATCGATGGTCTGCCGATTGGCATCAAGGACCTGCTGGAGACCAAGGACATGCCAACGGAGATGGGCTGTGCAGCCTATCGCGGCAATTTCCCCAAGCGCGACAATGCCGCCGTCTGGGCGCTACGTCAGGCAGGCGCCGTGGTGCTCGGCAAGACTGTAACGGCTGAACTTGGTGGCTCACACCCGGGACCCACCACCAATCCTTTCGACCCTGCCTGTACACCCGGTGGCTCATCTTCCGGCTCAGCGGCGGCTGTAGCAGCGCGTATGTTGCCGGCCGCTATCGGTTCACAGGTGGGCGGCTCCATCATCCGTCCTGCTGCATTTTGCGGCAATGTTGCCCTGAAACCGACCCAGGGCGGCATCAATCGCGGTGAACGCCAGGCGACCAGTATGAGCACACACGGCGTGCACGCCGGCTGTATCGAAGACATGTGGCAGGTGGCGATCGAAATCGCACAACGCGCCGGTGGCGACCGTGGCTACCCCGGTCTGTTTGGTCCCCGGACGCCCCCCGCGCCAGTGCAACCGGAACGCCTGATCGTTCTGCAAACCGCAGGCTGGGCAGACCTTGACGCCACCAGCAAAGCGGGCTTCGAGACGCTGCTGGACAATCTTCGCAGCGCAGGTATCACCCTGCTGCACCGCAACGATCACCCGTTAATCGAAGCACTCGAGCAGGCCGTCAGTAACGCCGCGGCGATCTGTAGCGCCATCACAGGCTGGGAAAACCGCTGGGCACAGCGCAATTTGATTGATGAACATCCCGACGGGGTTAGTGGGCGGGTCCAGGCTGTACTCGCAAAAGCAGAGGCGATGAGCCCGGAGGATTACCGCCTTGCCCTGTTGCAACGCGAAGCGGCGCAACTCTGTCACGCCAAACTGGCGCCGCTAGCCGATGCGATGATCACCCTTTCTTGCCCGGGGCCGGCACCACTCTGGCCCGGCGATACAGCCGGACAACCGCTGGCGCCGCGTCCAACCGGCCACGCCATCTTTAACTATCCGAGTTCCATGCTCTTTGCGCCAGTGGTAACGACGCCGCTGATGAGTGTGCAGGGTATGCCGGTTGGGGTACAGGTGATGGGGCAACAACACGAAGATGCACGTGTGACGGCAATCGCACGCTGGCTGCTCAATACGGTAACGCCTGTCATGGCGCCTTAAAGGAGAAAACAGAACCATGACCGATAGCCTCTTTGCTGACCTGAAAGTCATCGACTGCGCGAGTTGGGTGGCGGGGCCGGCTGCCGCGACGATTCTGTCCGACTTTGGAGCCGACGTGATCAAGATCGAGCCGCCGGGTGCGGGCGATCCCTGGCGTGCCTCTACCCCGGTGCCGGGCAAAACGACCGACTACTATTGGCAGTTGACATCCCGCAACAAGCGCAGCCTGGCGCTCAACCTGAAGCATGCAGAAGGCCTCGCCGTGCTGTATCGGCTGATTGCTTCGGCCGACGTGTTCGTCACCAACTTTCCGTTGCCGGTGCGTGATCGCCTAAAAATAGCCGCCTCGGATTTACTGCCGCTGAACCCGCGGCTCATCTACGCATCCTTCTCCGCCTATGGTGAGGCAGGCGACGAAGCCGCCAAGACCGGCTTCGACTCCACCGCCTACTGGGCGCGCACCGGGCTGATGGACATGGTGCGGGCCACGGTGCATACCGAGCCCTCGCGCTCGGCGCCCGGGATGGGCGACCATCCTAGCGCCACCGGACTGTATGCTGCAATCGTGACGGCACTGTACCGGCGGGAAAAGACCGACAAGGGCGGGGTGGTGCAGTCCTCTTTGCTGCAAAACGGACTGTGGGCAAATGCCTGTTTCGTACAAAGCCGGCTGTTCGGCGAGAACGTGGCGCATCGCGCACCACGCCAAAAGCCGCCCAATGCACTGACGAACCATTATTGCTCCCGCGACGGACGCTGGTTCATCATGGCGTTGCACAATGAGCAGCGGCAGTTGTGCGGCTTCCTGTCAGCCATCGGGCGCGAAAACCTCGCCGACGATCCGCGCTTCGCGACGCGCGAGTCCCGCAAGCAAAACGCCATGGCACTGGTACAGGTGCTGGATGAGGCGTTCGCCCAGCGCGACATGGCGGACTGGCGCAAGATCCTAGACGCGGTGGGGGTGACGTTCGGCGGGGTGGCCTCGGTCAACGAGACATCCGACGATGCGCAGATGCAACAGATCGGCGCGCTGGTTCCCTTCGCCGATGGCGAGGGACTGACCGTGTCGAGCCCGTTTCATATCGACGGGGAGACGAAGGTGGCGCCGCGACGGGCGCCGTCGATCGGGCAGCATAATGACGAGGTACTACGGCAGGCGGGGTACTCGGCGGACGAGATCGGACGGCTGCAGGCGCTGGGGGTGCTGAGCTAGAAAAAAGTCAGCAAAGTCGGGGTAAGCAGGGGTCAGGTAGAGGACCGAATTCTGACGGCTATGGATGGGTGATAGGGGCAGGCCGAGAACACGGTCCTGGCGGAGATATGGCAACGTACGACAAGGACACGTCATGACCCTTACCCTGGTGGTAGGAGCCTGTATCCTCGCCAGTGCAAGTTTTGTCTTCGGATTGACCGGGTTCGGAATTGGACTTGTGGCGCTGTCGCTGCTGCCGTTTCTGATCGCACCGACCACGGCTGTGCCGATTATCACCTTCTTCGGCGCTGTTTTTGCACTCGTCATGACCCTGCAATTGCGACGAGAGGTGGTGCTGCCGCAGCTGGGCGATCTCGTCATCGGGACGATTCTGGGCACCCCGCTGGGTGTCTGGGGGCTAGCGACTTTCCCACCTGGTCTGCTCAAGCGTCTGATTGGCTTGATTCTGCTCACCATTGTGGTGATCGAATGGCGCCGTGCCTATCCTCAAAAGCTCAGCGGACGCCACTGGGGCTTGTCTGCCGGGGTGCTGGCCGGTCTGTTGGGCGGTGCTATCGGGACACCCGGGCCGCCGGTGATTCTTTATGTAATGACGCAGGGCTGGTCACCGCGGGCCATCAAAGCCACGCTCCAGGCCTTCTTCCTGGTCAACCAGACAGTTATTCTCATCGGCCACTGGTGGGCCGGCCTGTTGACGCATGAGGTGGTATGGCTGGCCAGTGTCTATGCGCTGCCTTCCGTCATAGGTGTCACCATCGGCATCCGCCTGTTCGACCGCATCGACCAGGCACGTTTTCGCCGGCTGATCTTTATCATGCTGTTCGTTTTGGGGCTCCTCATGTGTGTACGGGGGTGAGGCGAAAGGTAATCAGCTCTCCGGCAGGGTTTCGGCGCTAACGTGCCAGCACGCGCTGCACCGCTTGTTCAAAGATCGCCCGCTTGCGATAGCCAATGATCGTATGTACCACCACGCCGTCACGGTCGAGAATGTAGGTCATGGGAATGCCGGGGACGCCGCCCCACTGTTCGACCACCATCTGACCGTCCTGCATGGTAATGGCCTGGTCGGCCATGAGGATGGGGTAGGTGACATGTAGGTCGGCGACAAAGCGCCGCAGATGCGTCCGTAAGTCAAGATTTGTAGCAAGCCCCATGAGGCCGGGGCGGTCTAGCGCGATTCCGACGACCACCAATCCTTGCTCCCTGTAGGTATTAGCCAGCGTTTGCAGGGCGGGCATTTCCTTCGCGCAGGGCGGACACCAGGTGGCGAAAATATTGACCAACACAATTTTGCCTCGTAGATCGGCAGCATCCACTAGGTGTCCATCCAAGTCTGGCAGCCGGAAGGTAAAGGGGGCTCCGCGTTGCGCGCCGGCCACTGTATACAAGCCGTAGTTCAGCACACTCGATACCGCGATGGCGACCACGAAGAGCCCTGCTCGCCTCAGCCATGCTGCGCTGGCTCTGCCCTGCATCGTTTCCTCCTACCGCTACCTGCCATGTCTCCTGACCAGGGCACCTGACGGCGTATTCTCACGCAAAATGGGGCCTAGTGCAGTTGGAAGTTTTCAACAACCAGAGCAGGTGGCGCCCCATCTCGGGGTGTGGGGAGCGTGCCAGTCACGGTGACCTGGGTGTGGCCCGCCTTGAGCGCCCGTGCCAACTGGGCGGCCCGGGCGTTCTGCTGCAACGGAAACACTTGTTGGGTGCCACTGACCCGTAGCGCGAGCTGCCCCTGCTGGTCAATCATCTCGCCCTTGGCTTCAATCTGTATGCCGTATAGGGTCATGCCGGCATCCTGAACGAGTTCATACACCGCTTCGGGATCGAGGTTTGTCTCGGGTGTCAGTGTAAACGTGGCCCAGCCTTCGGCCAATTCGACGACGGCTTTGGTTACACCATCCAGGTGTAATAGGGATTGCTTCAACCCAAAGGCTCAAAGGTTTCAGGTCATACCGGCCACTTTGAGGGTGACCTTGGTGATCTCGCCTCGGGCGGTTAGGGGGCTTCCCACGACTAGCAGCCCTAGACTGAGCACTAGAAGGAGCGCGTTGCGGTATGCGTTCATGATTTTTATCTCCTCTGTGTTGTTGGTTAAATTGGCCATTGATAGCGGAATCCCACCATCAAAGTAAACGGCGGCGGGGCGAGTTGGATACCATTGAGCTCTCGCACCACGGGAAGCTGTACCGCTACCTCTGCCAGCCAGCGACCTGACGCCGCGGAGTACTGCACG
>JAPULM010000055.1 GCA_027294925.1 bacterium | reverse complement strand
CGGCCCGTACCACCTCGATGACCTCATCAAGGATCTGGGTCGGTGGGCGCTCGGGAGGACTAAAAAAAGGGGTCAGGTGAAAACCGAATTGCATAGTCTGCTCCTGCTGGCTCTGGAGACGGTCACTACAGGCCACGGGTCAGAGGGCCTGACCCGACCTGCTTCTTGCCTCCCGCCTACCCTTCTTACAGCGTTACCTCGATGATGGCATCAAGCGTGCGCTCGAAATCGCACCTGTGGGTATCGGCGCTACTGTTCGCCCCTTGTATATTGACCATCTTCATCTGTGCTCCAATGGGCAGCAACGCCTGGTGCCAGGTACACAGACCGAGGTTGATCCCCGCACTGCCATCGCAGAGAAACGCTTTGACTTGCTTCAGATCCGAGGCCTCCTGAAAGGTCAGGCCCGGAGGTGCCACCACCACCAAACAGGCCTTGCCTTCCAAGGGTACGAGCGCCTGGGTGCTGTTTTGATGATAGTTGAGACTGCGAATCTGGTAGCCACAATTGGGCATGTCAATAATGGTCATGCGGAATTGTTCACCATTTTTCAGCGCCAGGCTGATGTCGTCCTGTCCGATCACCTGTCCATAGGGTCGAAAGGCTTCACTGGTGAGGGGTTCAGCTTTGATCTGAATGACTTGCATGATTGGCTCCTTGTCTGCAGAGGCCACGACGATATGCGGTTCACCCTGTTACGGGCTTATCATACACTGCAACGCTGTGCACGGCAAATCTTCTCGACTAGGTCGATACGCTTGGGGTATACAGGAGTCGGGGAAAATGGGGTTGGAGGAAATTTTCGGTTGAATAATCCGGGCTAACCCGTGAGTCTCCCAGCAAGGCTTTTTCCAGCCGTTGCGCCTCAAGGCGCCACGATGAGACTCGGTTCATAGAGGTCACATGGGGCCAAGCCCGCGAGGGTGAGGATG
The DNA here is from genome assembly GCA_027294925.1 of bacterium. Next base: position 1,742 of record JAPULM010000055.1, on the reverse strand, counting down.
GTATTGGCAATATTCGCCAGTGTGGACGTCGCGTCATGGCGCAGATGATACGGGCTTCCACCGGTTGGGTCATAGAGATAGAGCGGCACTGGACTCAGGGTATGAGACGTTTTGGGACTAAGCCTGGCCTGGATGGATTCCCAGTGCTCCCAGCCGTCTTGCTTGCCTTCAAACATCTCGTCACAGTTGCCGTGATCGGCCGTGACGAGCAAGATGGTGTTGCTCTTGTTGGCCGCATCAATGAGTGTACGCAGCATTAGGTCGATGGTCTGTACCGCGATAACAGTGGCCTCCAGGTTCCCGGTATGGCCCACCATATCCCCATTGGCAAAATTGATCCGGCCAACATCGAAGCGGTCGGCAAGCATGCGTTGGACAGTCGCGTCCGTGATTTCGCACGCTTTCATCCACGGTCGCTGATCGAAGTTCATCCCCACGTCGGAGGGAATGTCAACGTATTCCTCCAAAGACTTGTCGATATACTCGGACCGGTTGCCATTCCAGAAGTACGTGACATGGCCGAATTTTTGCGTTTCGCTACAGGCAAACTGGCGCAGCTTGCGTGCGACCAAATACTCGCTCAAGGTGTGATCGATTTTGGGCGGTAACATGAGATATTTGGGCGGGATCTTGCGATCACCATCGTACTCTAGCATCCCGGCATAATACACTTCAGGGGTGCGAACGCGGTCAAAATGTGGCAAGTCCGGTTCGCAAAAGGCGCGGGAAATTTCGATGGCCCGATCACCGCGGAAGTTGAACATGATGACGCCATCCCCATCGTGAATCGGGCCCACGGCCTTGCCGTTGGCATCGGCGATGACACACTCCGGCAGATCCTGATCCGTCACCTCGGGATCTTGGCGCCCTGCTTGCAGCGCCGCCTGCAGCGAGGGAAAACGTTGCCCCTCCCCGAGCACATGCACGCGCCAGCCGCGTTCCACCATGCCCCAATCCGCCTCATAACGATCCATGGTAATCCGCATTCGCCCCCCAGCCGAGGCCGGTTCGACATCGAAGTCTGGACCGCGGAGTTGCGCCAGCACCTGGTCTAAATGTTCAACATACACCTCGGCTGACTTCGCCCCGACATCGCGGCCGTCAAACAACACGTGGATGCGCACTTTTTTCACGCCGTCGTGTTTGGCCCGGGTGAGCATGTGGTGCAGGTGCTGCTCGTGCGAATGGACATTGCCATCGGAAAGCAGACCGAGAAAATGCAGCGTCCCGGCATGCGCCTGTACGTACCTAACCATATCCTTCCAGGTTTCACCCGCAAACAGGTGGCCAGAGGCAATGGCGCTGTTGACCAACTTGGCGCCTTGGTCAAAGATCCGTCCGGCACCCATGGCGTTGTGACCAACCTCGCTGTTCCCGATGTCGGCATCACTAGGTAGGCCAACCGCCGTCCCATGCGCTCGCAGGGTGGTATAGAGACCGTGGGTCTTGAGCCAATCCATCGCCGGCGTCCAGGCCAGATCCACGGCATTGCCAAAACGCTCTTGACGGACGCCAACACCATCCATGATCACGACTAAAACACGCCTACTCATACTATCCTCGGCAGGTAAAACTGACTCTAGAGCAGTCCGGAGCATCTATCTTAACTTTACCATTTCCAGGGTATTTTGCAATATCCCCTTTTGCCCGGCCCGCCATAGAAAGGGACGAGCGGTCTGGTCAAGATCGAGGGCTGACGTATCTTCTGGACCCTGATATACTGAGCCCTCTATGCATAAAGC
>JAPULM010000549.1 GCA_027294925.1 bacterium | reverse complement strand
CGTGGGCGAGCGCTGTGGCCCAGCCATTCTGAGCGCCCGTTACATCGACGGCATCGAGGATCCGCTGTAGGCTCTCCGGTGCTGCTTGCGCGATCACACGTGCATAGTTAGCGGCGTCCTCATAAAAGCTCGGGTGGGCGGAAGATAACACACGCCCAGTTGAAACCTCGGATGGCTTCAACACTGCCTCCAAGAGATCCGGGCGGTCGTCCGCGAAACAAGCTATCACCCCAGTCCCGAACCTCCAGTCCACATGATCATGCTGAGCCAGCCGGATTAGACCACCTTGCTCTACATGCTCATAGGCCGCGAGCGGCGCCAGAAGAACCAATCTGGGAGGAAACGCCTCGATCCGAGGAAGATTGGCATGGATCGTTTCCTTAAGCGTCTCTCGACAGGACTTTGCCCCGTAAGCAATGCCGAAGAGAACTTCTGCATCGTGCGGAAGATTTCGCCATTGATGGCCAATAGTCTCCGCAATGCGCGTCCAATCCATCGTGGAGACTGTTGCCCGAAACTTGGGCGGAGTCGCCCGCGCCATGAAGGCGAGCAGCCAAGTAATGTGCTGGAACCGGCGAAGCGGGCTGGCCGAAAGTTGTTCCGCAAGACGCGAAGGTGTAACCGTCTCCAGCATCTTAGCTGCTAACGCGCGATGCCGAGGTTTTGGCGCCAGCTTGCCAACATAAACGCCCAAAAAATCTAGCATGCGAAGCACATGCCATGCGATGTCGTCAAGGTCGCGAAACGCCGAAATGGGATCTTCGGATAGGAGTTTTTGCGCGATGGGGGTAAAACACTCGACCATGTCAAGGGCCACTGCCTCGTCGACATAAGCCACCGCCTTACAGAAATTTGCGAAATCTGATGCAGGCTCGGATGCAGGCCATTCGGCTGCAACGCCGATCAGCTTCGAGTGGTCAAGGTTCTCCAAAATAATGCGACCCCACTCGGTGTCTGGCCTAACATGAAGTGCGGAAAGAAGTTCGCCCAGATTGTAGGCCGTTTTCGGAGTAGCTGCAGAAATTGCTTCGGCTACCGCGCGCGGGTCGGAAGCCTCCACCAAGGTGACAGCAAACGCATTGTCCTTGTTGCTGACGGCATGCAGAAGTCGGGCTATTCCGCTGCCACTTGGTTCGACAGGATCGGAAATCCAGCGGCCGACAGTCTGTTCACGGCCCACCATCTGTGCCTTCGGCCAACCTTCAACATACGCGTCAATCTCGCTTAGAAGGAGACTAGCGAACGCTATTTCCTCAGGTCCGGATGCTTTCCAACAACGTTCGATGAGAGGCGCAAGTACTGGACCCGGAATGAGGAATGTCCATTGACGAAAGTCGCCAGAAAAATGGAGTTCGTGCAACAGAAGCCGCAGACCTGCTATGCGGTATGCTGCATCGGCAACCACATGCTGCAGCATACGCCCCACGCGTTCGCGACCGTCGACGTCCTGCCCTTCGAGGATCTTTCCTAGAACGACAGCGGCGAACCGCTGATGAGGACAACGCAAATCGTGTGAACCATTGAGTAAGCGATTTTGGACAAGCCACTGCACAGCAGCGAGCACTTCACCCTCAGTGATGCCGGCGATCTCTAACAGCGTGTAAATCTCATTAAGGCTCGGACGCTCGTCGCGGGAGACGAGTTGCCGAATGGCCACGCCAGCTAGCGTGATGTCCGCGTGCACCGCGCGTGATGCGTCTGCTGCGCCCGTGGCTCGGCGCCAACCTCCGCCCAATATGAAACAGAACTGCCATGGCACCTGTGCGCTTTCCTCAGCGTGGGCAATTCTAGCCTCAAGGGGAACGGTGTGGGAGAGATGCCCGACTTGGTCGTCTACGCGCTGTACGACCTCCAAGGTTTGTTCCGGGGCGGCGCGGAGCGCGGAGGCGATCGTACGAACAGCGCGCTTGGCATCGATATTGATTGCACCACGCATCGATGCGTCATGTGTAATAGCGTTGTGGGTTGAAAGCAGAACTTGCTCCGGCCCGGCAGCATCCTCGGCGCCTCGAAGAACCGCTAGGTCCATCAGGTGTGCATCATCGATGATGAAAAACGTGGGCGTGCTGGCGCCCGGGGCCTTCAATACAACAGTTTCGGCACGGGGGTCGTTCAACCGAACTATAGACCAGCCCGCGGTCGCGAATTGAAGAGCTGTCTGGTAGGCGCAGACTGACTTCCCTGTGCCAGGCTCTCCGACGATGCGCACTGAGTAGCCGCGCTTCAACTCACTGGCCGCTGCGTCGGCTTCCGGGAGCATTGGACAGGCGGCAGCATCCTCAGGGCCAAGAGAACGCCCCATCAGCGCGGGCCCTAAGTCTCGACCATTGCCGAATACGACGGGGTGCCAAATAGCGCGCGTACCTCCATACGTGAAGCGGAGCGGCTCGCCCATCCGCTTCACCATGTCCAGAAGTTCGCGAACCTCGGAGCCATGCGGCATTGCCTGCACGCTGTCGAGAAGCTTGGCGAAGTCGAAGCCGTACTCGGGGTAGATATCTGACAGCACTTGTTTGTGCTCACAAAGTAAGCTCTCGATCTCACCCCAGCCGAGCACACTCACCGTAAACCTGTCCTCGGCTGCGCGCGCCGCAGAGATTTGCCGCGCGTTCTGCTGCAAGGTAGCGTCAACCGGGGCCGTGGTCGCGAAGATCCAGTGCTGCAGGGTGGGCTCAAAGCCTTCGGCCTTGGCAATCTCGCGTTCGATTTCTGTGAGACTTGGCTTGCTGCCGTACTGACCCTCCTTTCCCTTACATTGTACGCCCTGAAAGACAGCGTATCCTTCGGCAGGCGATCCAAATACATCTACTCCGTGCTGCGGCTGACCTGATCGGCCATTTTTTTGGGTTAGTGGGTCGGCCCATACGGCCTTGAAGAGACGATGGCACAGGTCTTCAAAAGCCATCCATGATTTGGGCGCCGGGATCTGTTTTTCGCGATCATCCATAGACTAGACCGCTATTTACCTGCCGACTTCGGACGGGCTCGAAATCTTGGATGAAGCCCGTGACTGACCGGTTCATCCCTTTCTCCTGCTGCAGGCAATTAATGTTGTATAGGAATACCCAGCTAACCCAGCATTCACAACTCACCAATCATCGCCGGTCAAAGGGCATTCGAGATTTCAAAGGGAACAGGGGGACTGTCCCTTATTTTTCGAAGATAAATTAGCTATATCAAGTGGTTATCATCGGAATATGGTCTGGTTAAACCACTTCCTCGACCCTCACCCCAAGTTCAACTCCTGGAAAAAATCATTGCCTTTGTCGTCGATGATGATGAAGGCGGGGAAGTCTTGGACGTCGATGCGCCAGACCGCCTCCATGCCGAGATCCTCGAAGTCGATGCATTCGACCTTCTTGATGCAATCCTGGGCCAGGCGCGCGCCGGGGCCGCCGATCGAGCCGAGATAGAAGCCGCCGTGTTTCGCGCAGGCCTCGCGCACCTGGGCGCTGCGGTTGCCCTTGGCGAGCATGATGAGCGAGGCGCCCTCGGCCTGGAACTGGTCGACGTAGGCGTCCATGCGCCCGGCCGTGGTCGGCCCGAAGGCGCCGGACGCATATCCCTTGGGCGTCTTGGCCGGACCGGCGTAGTAGATCGGGTGGTCCTTGAAGTAAGCGGGCAGGGGCGTGCCCGCCTCGAGCCGCTCGCGCAGGCGCCGGTG
>JAPULM010000548.1 GCA_027294925.1 bacterium | reverse complement strand
TGAGTGTAGCGGTCTCAGCCTATCTCGGGTTGAGGACGCCATGAGCGCTGACGGCAATCAACATGAAGACAATTTCCTGGAGACCATTCAGTGCTTGCAACAAATCAGAAAATCCATATGAGTTCTCAAATGAATGCAATTGGTTTTGAACAAGCAATTGCATTAGTCAACCAGCTGCAGCAACGCATCAACGCTGAGTTACTTGGTCAAGCTGACGTTGTCGACCATATATTGATTGCCCTATTGTCCAGCGGTCACGTGTTGGTTGAAGGCGTGCCCGGCCTCGGTAAAACCTTATTAGTGCGAGCGTTGGCTAACTGTTTTAACGGTGAATTCAAGCGTATTCAGTTCACCCCGGACTTAATGCCCAGCGATATCACCGGGCACGTTTTGTATGATATGAAAAACAGTCAGTTCCATCTCCGTAAAGGTCCGGTGTTTACCAATTTATTGTTAGCCGATGAGATCAACCGGTCCCCAGCTAAGACTCAGGCTGCGTTGTTGGAAGTAATGCAGGAAAAACAAGTCACCTTGGAGGGCAAGTCCCACCCCATGCCAATCCCGTTTATGGTCATGGCGACGCAGAACCCTATCGAACAGGAAGGTACCTACCCCTTGCCCGAAGCGGACCTCGACCGTTTTCTTGTGAAGATCTTGATGGATTACCCCAGGCATGACGATGAAGTTCTCTTGACCCGTCAGATCACCACCGGTCATATTGATGATCAAGACGCCTTTGAGCAAAAGGAAGCGGTGGTCAGTCCGCAACAGGTCTTTAAACTTCAGCAGGTGGCTGCTAATATTGTAGTGGATGATAAGGTGTCGGATTATGCTGTCCGTCTTGTCCGCGCCACTCGCCAAAGCCCGACCATTCAACGCGGCGCCGGCACCCGCGCTTGCCTTGCCTTAGTACGCTGCGCGCGTGCTCATGCGCTGCTCAGAGGGAGCGATTTTGTATTGCCTGATGATGTCAAAAGCATGGTGCTCCCCGTTATGCGCCACCGCATCGCGCTCGCTGCGGAAATGGCAATTGAGGGCTTATCCCCCGACCAAGTATTAAAGCAGACCTTTGCCTCGGTAGAAGCACCACGGTTATGAGACCTAGCCGTAGGCTCTTACAGGTGCTAACGAGCTGGGCTTTACTGGCGCTCGCCTTATTGCTTGTGCGCCATACCACCTCGCTATCCGTCCCTGACTCAGCACAACTGAGCACCCTATGGTGGGGCTTGGGTATACTGATGGGGCTCGTTTGTTTCTATGATGCGGGACGTCAACGCCATCTCAGCACGATCGATGTACAGCGCAAGCTACCCAGCAGCTTGGCGTTAGGTGTACGCAATACGGTTTGCCTGGAGATTACCAACCCTTTTCGTTATTCCCTGCGGATGACGCTGCACGAGCACTATCCTGATGCCGTTGAAGCCGGCAGTTTGCCCATGGTGATAACGCTAGCGGCACGCGCACGCCAAACGATTCATTATCCGATCACCCCCATTATGCGGGGTGGGGCTGAGTTTGGACTAACCTGTTTACGTATCGATTCACCATTGGGCCTATGGCAGCGGCTGGTCTTGGTCGGTAAAACCAGCGCCATTAAGGTTTATCCTAATTTTGCCCCGATTGCCCACCTCGCGACCTTAGGTCTAGAAGAAAATATCAACCGCTTAGGTGCCCACTTGACGCAACGGCGTGGCGAGGGGCTAGATTTCCATCAGTTAAGAGAATTTCGGGCAGGCGATGCCTTGCGACAAATTGACTGGAAAGCAACGGCCAGACAACACAAGCCCATTTCCCGAGAATACCAGGACGAACGTGATCAGGATATTATCTTTCTACTCGATTGCGGCCGGCGCTTGCACCACAAAGATGACCAACTGAGCCATTTTGACCACGCTCTGAATGCGTTACTCTGCACCGCATACGTCGCCTTACGCCAGGGCGATGCGGTCGGCGTGATGAGCTTTGCCGGTGATCAACGTTGGCTCAGCCCGATCAAAGGGCAGGCTGGTATTCATACCTTGTTGAATCATCTCTATGACCTGCATAGCAGTACAGAAAGTAGCGATTTTATACAAGCGTCCCAACAGCTGATAAAGCGCCACCGTAAACGCGCCCTGGTAGTAGTGATCAGCAACGTACGGGAGGAAGATGGTGAAGATTTGCTGACTGCCACAGGGCTGTTAGCACAACGGCATATGGTGATGATCGCCAGTTTGCGGGAAAATTTTCTCGATCGAACGCTGGCGCGTGCGGCGGTCAATTTTCACCATGCCCTAAATTACTGTGCCACCCTACAGTTTGTACAGCAACGGCAACAATTACTACACAAGCTGCAGGCCTCCGGCGTGGTAATGGTGGATTCCACACCACAGCAGCTGCATATGAATCTGGTCAATGAGTATATGAAGATAAAGCGCAGTGGCCGCTTATAGGACAATTTCAAGAGCCTCCAAACGATGACCTCTCAGGGACGTCCGTGCGGCTCTACGAGTGCCCTCTCTCTGACTCTGCTTGCCGAATCACCGCCCAGAGCTTAGGCGCGGTGTACGGCATGTCAACATGATCGACACCCAGAGGAGCCAGGGCGTCCATCACGGCGTTGGCGACCGCAGGAGGTGCGCCATTGCAGCCGGCCTCGCCCACGCCTTTGACGCCGAAGGGGTGGAAGGGGTTCGGCGTTACGGTCTCGCCGATGACCAGTGGCGGCATATCGCTGGCACGCGGCACCGCGTAATCCATCAAAGAGCCAGTGAGCGGCTGGCCGTCGTCACTGTATAGCATTTGTTCTCGCAAGGCTTCGCCGAGACCCTGCGCCACGCCGCCGTGGATCTGCCCCTCAACGATCATCGGGTTGATGATGACGCCGCAGTCGTCGACCAGCACGAGCTTTGCAAGTGTCGGCGTCCCGGTTTCCCGGTCAATTCTCACCAGTGCCACATGGGCGCCAAACCCCCAGGCTTCACGTCTGGGATCGAAGAAGGCCGTCTCTTGAAGGCCGGGTTCCATATCGGACGGAATTCTTCCGCCGTACGCCGCCGCCGCGATCTGACGCCAGGTCACCTTCTTTTCCGGTACGCCCGCTACAGCGAATCCGTCATCCGTTTGAACGATGTCTGCAGGCGCCGCTTCCACCAAATGCGCCGCGATGTCCTGGGCCTTTGTAATGACGCGCTCGATGGCCAAGGCCAGGGCGCCGCCGCCGGTGACGGCACTGCGGCTACCAAAGGTGCCGACTCCCTGCTGAACCACTAGCGTGTCGCCGTGTCGAATAGCCACATGATGCATGGCAACGCGCATCTTGTCGGCCACAATCTGAGCAAACACGGTCTCATGCCCCTGGCCGTGGGAACTGGAACCCGTCAGCACGGTTATCTCTCCGGTGCGCTCCACCCGAACGGTAGCGCTTTCAAAACCGGCACCGCCGCTCGGCTCCACGAAGGTCGAGACGCCGACGCCGACCAGGTCACCACGCGACCGGGCCGCGTCTCGGTCACGCATGAGGTTTTCGTAGTCGGATAGCCGCAGCGCCTCGGCGAGCGCTTTTTCGTAGTCACCGGAATCGTATTCAACACCCACAGCGGTTCGGTAGGGGAACTGCTCCGGCCGAATGAAATTCTTGCGCCGGATCTGCAAGCGGTCGAGGCCCAAATCGCGTGCTGCTTTGTCGATCAAGCGTTCGATATTCAGCACCGATTCCGGCCGTCCGGCGCCACGATACGGACCAGTGGAGATGGTATTAGTAAATACCGCCACCACCTCGACGTGGCAGTTACGGATCTGGTAGCAGCCCGGGGCCATGATCATCATGCGCTGCGGCGGAATGGCGCTACTGGACAGCAGGTAAGCGCCCAGGTTGGCAACCACACGGACTTTCAAGCCGAGCATCGTGCCGTCCCGCTTGAGGGCCAGTTCGGACGTCATGATCTGATCACGGCCTTGATTCGTGGTGACGAAATCCTCGATGCGGGTGGAGATCCACTTGACCGGGCGGCCAAGTTTTAGCGCCAGGTGACTGGCCAGGGCGTATTCCGGGTAAAGAGGTCCCTTGCTGCCAAAGCCGCCGCCGACATCGGGCGCGATGACGCGGAGCTTGTGCTCAGGAAAGCCGAGCGCCGTCGCCAGCTCGGCGCGCACGCGGTGCGGACTCTGAGTGGAGAGCCATACGGTTAAATCCCCCGTCGGTTCTGGTTTGGCCACCACGCCTCTCGGCTCGATGGCCAGTGCCACCAGACGTGGGCTGGCGATACGCATCCGAACAATATGCTCGGCCTCGGCGAATGCCCTGTTCACGTCACCGCCTTTTTTCGTCACGGTGTAGCAAACGTTGCTTTCGAGTTCCTCCCAGGCCAGCGGCGCGCCCGGCTCTAGCGCCTTTTCGGCATGCACCACCACAGGCAGCACGTCGTATTCCACCTCGATGGCGTTCACCCCGTCCTGGGCGAGTGCGGCGCTTGGCGCCAACACCGCTGCCACAGGTGCGCCGGGTGCATGCACGGTACCGCGCGCCAACAGTGGATGCGGTGGTATCTTCATGCCGGGCAGCATGGGGATCACCGGGATGTTCAGACGCTGGTCCAAGTCGTTGCCAGTCAAGACGGCTGCGACGCCGGGCAGCGCCCGCGCCGCGCTCGTGTTGATGGCTACAATGTTGGCATGCGGATACGGGCTGCGCAGGAACGCCATGTGAAGCATGCCCGGTAGCTGGATATCGTCCGTATAGCATCCCTTACCGGTCAGCAGAACGGGGTCTTCGACCCGGCGAACCGCTGCACCGATGAGTCCAGACGGAGGGTGTTCGATTGTCACGGTGTTACCTCATGCAGGCGGTTATCGAAAGCTGCTGCGGACATGCTGTTTTCCTCGTCCGATCACCTTGCCGCTCGTTGCACGGCGGTGGCAATAGCGCGTCGCGCGTACACCGTTGCCATATGACGCTTGTAGTCGGCGCTGGCGTAGGTATCGTCGTCTGTATCAATCCCTTCAGCCGCCTTGGCTGCCGCCGCAGCGATAACGTCCGGGGTGAGCGGTTGGCCTTGCAGCGCCGCTTCCGTGGCCGCGGCACGGCACGGACCATTGCCCAAGCCACCGATTGCCACCCGAGCCGAGGCGCATTGACCGGAAGCCTGGCGCTGGACCTGCGCCCCGGCGCTCACCACGACGTACCGTGAAGCCGGGTGTGCCAGCTTCTCGTACGCCGTGCCGGTCCCCGCAGGCGGCAGCGGGATGCGAATCTCTGTCAGCACGTCGTTGGGCGCCAGGGCCGTGGTGAAGAAGTCGAGAAAGAAATGGTCGGCGGCAACCGTTCGGCTGCCAGTCGGTGATACCAACACGAACGAGGCGTTTAG
>JAPULM010000547.1 GCA_027294925.1 bacterium | reverse complement strand
AAAAGGGGACGCTACCCTACGTGGATGTCCTGGCCTGGTGCTGCATGATGTTGCAAAAGGTCTGCCGTGTAGTTCGGAGGCATTTGTGAGCCACTACCGACGACCCGGTCGCGCCAGCGCTCCCGAGCCAAAGAGAGAAAGTAGGGCGGTCAGGCATGGGGCGGGCCAGCCATACTCACTGGGAGTACGCCCTGCCGGGCCGCTAGAACCGATAAAACGCCACCGGATTATCGACCATGATTTTTTGCCGCATGGCCTCGTCCGTCACCCAATCGCCGAATGCGTTCACCAGGTCGCCGTCATTGGGATTCACTGCATATTTGTTCGGATGCGGCCAATCCGTTCCCCACATCACGCGGTCGGCATGTGTTTCGATCAGCGCATGGGCCATGGGCCTGACATCATCATAGGGCGGAAGATCGGTTGCACTGACGCGATTCGCTCCGGAAATTTTGATCCACGTATTGCCGTCTTTGACGAGTTTGATGAGGGCCTGGAACCCCGGTGCCTCGACACCGGCAGTGGCCGGTTGATAAGCGAAGTGACCGATTGACATGGGTACGATCAGCTTCTCAAAGACCGGCATTAAGCCAACAATGTCCTGACCCGAAAACAGGAACTCGATGTGCCAACCGAACGGCTTAATGCGAGCCGCCAAGTTCGGAATGTCCTTCATGGTGATCGGCATACCGCCTTGGTTATCAGTGTTGAGCCGGATACCTCTTATCCCCTGGGTATCAAGATCGGCAAGTTGCTGATCCGTGATCGTCATCGTAAACGCGGCCACGCCACGTGCCCGGTTGGGCCTTTCAGCGTTCAGGGCTGCCATCCCATCCAAGAGGGCTGAATTATCGGTGCCATAGGTTGAGGGTTGGGTAAACACAACACGGTCGATGCCGAGGGTTGCGTGCAAATGTTTGAGGTCGGCCAGGGTTGAATCGGGCGGATTGTAGCCGCGCGTCGGAGACATCTCATAGCGGTCTTTGTCGAACACATGGACATGGGTGTCAATCGAACCCCGGGGCAAGGCGATATCCGGTTTGCGGGGGTTGCGATCGGGCGCGATGCAGTCGCGGATTCGGCTGCTCATAGAACCTCCTTGAGGCGAGAGTGTTTTGTGGGTTGTGCGCTTCAGGGATGCGTGTGCGTTTGTCGCACTGGATCAGCCGCGGCCGATATAGGGCATTGTGGTCGCCATGATGGTCATGAACTGCACATTGGTGTCGAGCGGCAATGCAGCCATAGAGGCAATGACGCTGCCGACATGCGCGACATCGAACACCGGCTCGACTTGTATGTCGCCATTGGCCTGGGGCACGCCATCTTTGAAACGCGCTGCCAGGGGCGTTTCAGCATTGCCGATATCGATCTGGCCGCACGCGATGTTATGCTTGCGTCCGTCAAGGGAGATCGATCGGGTGAGACCGGTCATGGCATGCTTGGTCGCCGTATAGGCCACCGTGTCAGGCCGGGGCACATGGGCTGACACGGAACCATTATTGATGATCCGACCCCCCTTGGGCTCTTGGTCCTTCATCATGCGGATCGCTTCTTGGGCGCACATAAAGGAGCCTGTCAGATTCACGTCGACGACGCGCCGCCAATCCTCAAGCTTCAGGTCTTCCATGGGGATGCGGGGCGCGCCGATGCCGGCATTGTTAAAGAGTACATCAAGTCGGCCAAAGGCGGCCTTGGTCTTGGCAAAGAGGGTCGCCACCTGAGCGGCGTCCGCGATATCGGTCGGCACGCACAGCATCTCAGGGGGCGTGCTTTTGGCGAGGTTCGCAGTGTCTTGCAAAGCGTCGGCCCGCCGTCCAGCGAGCACCACATCGTAGCCGATTTCGTGCAGGGCAAGTGCTGCGGCCCGGCCGATCCCCGACCCGGCGCCCGTGATCACGGCCACTTTTTTGTCTGACGACATGACTCACGACCTCCATTGTATGGTGTTCGTCTCAAGAGTTAGGGGCGCGTTGCCGGTTTCAATATGGCAAAGTCGCAGCCCGCATCGGCCTGCAGGACTTGCTCTGCATAGAGCGTATCATCGCCGCGTAAGATTGCCGATTCCCGACGTGGTGCTTCGCACACCGTCGGGCGCTTGTCAAGTTCCACCTCTTCTACGGGCGGCGCCGTAGGTCGAGACCCGGTCTCGCAGCAGGTAGCGGGCGCGGTATCCCACGGAAAGGGGGCGACGATTTACGAAGCGTGCGAGCCGCGGTTGCTGCAACCCATTTTAGCCTGTTCATCATACCCAAGTCCAACGCAGATTATCCGCAACGCGTATCAGTATTTTAAAGCAGATTTTGCCTGGCGTCCACCCCGCGCCCTCGCCCGGGACACGCCCCGCGAGAGACCGCTCGTGGGGGCAAAAACCACCCGGCTGACCCGAAAAACCGCTCTGGCTGTCCCGCGCCGGCGCAATCGGCGGCGGCGCGGCGGTGAGCTTGAGAGGGCGCAAGTTGTCAACGAAACTTTGGCATAACTTCCTTCGCGAACAACTCCATCGACCGCATCACCTTGGCATGCTCCATACTGCCGAAAGACATACTGGCCCCAAAATACCCGATGTGGTGATCGTTTTGTAACGTGCGTATCCGGCGGACGCATGCATCAGGCGTACCAAAATAAGCGGTGGTCTTGAGTTCAGACTCATAGCTGGGTGGATCCACAGGGCGGGTACGGCGCCAGTGTTCTAGGTCCACGTCAATTTCGTCGCCATGGGTCAGGGTGCGGCGAAAACCACCAAGGTCACGTACCCAGGCCAGGGACTGCCGGGGATATTCCCTGGCTTCCTTTGCATCCTCTGCCAGGTACACAAAGCGAAAGTAGGGCATTTGGTCGAGATGAGGGGCTTTCCCAACCGCAGCACAGCGTTCAGCGTACAGGCTAAACAAGCCCAAGTTATCCACGTCCGGAGTCGAAAAGGTGGTAAGAATTGGCAGGTCGCGGGAAACGGCCACGTCTACGCTGGCCGCGGTCCGGGAAACCGCAAGAAAAACCGGCGGGTGTGGCTGTTGCAACGGTGCGGGCGCCAGGGTTAGGTCGTTCACCTGATAGAAGTCGCCGTGATAGGTGAACCGGGGAGTGGTCCACAGGCCAAGGATGATGTCCAGCACTTCCTGAAAGCGCGCGTCCCGGGAGTCAAAATCAATGTTGAAATTGCCGTACTCGTAATTCGCCGAGCCGCGTCCAACACCGAACTCCAGTCTGCCGTTGCTTAACACGTCTAGCATGGCGCTCTCTTCAGCCAGGAATATTGGGTTGTGAAAGGGTAGAACGCTCACACCAGTGCCGATACGGATCGTCTTGGTCCGAGCGGCAACGTAGGAAACGATGGGCATCAGAGAAGGGAAGATGCCGTACCGGCTGGAATGATGTTCCGCAATCCACACGGAATCGAAGCCCATCTCTTCAGCATACTCGATCTGTTCCAGAGCCTCGCCATAGATCCGGCTTTGGGCGCTGGTGTCTTCCTCAGTCCAAGAGGCCAGGATAAACAGTGCAAACTTCATAACGGGTAGTAAGTCTCCATTTCTTCGCTGGCACCACGCTCTTCCATCCGTTCACCGAGCATGTGGATGCAAACGCACCGCCATAGGTTCGCTCTCGGTCTGCAATGAAGTTCACATCTCTCCAGCCTCACTACCGCCTGAGGGTGCCAGAAGGTCATCTCCATGCGCTTTGGTAGCG
>JAPULM010000546.1 GCA_027294925.1 bacterium | reverse complement strand
CGATGGTCCGGAGCGAGACAACCCTAACGCCAAAATAGACCAGGACAGGATATATCATGCCGACTGCCGGCAGGATAGTGGCGATTATGATTTTATATGACATGATTGTTGTGGCTCACGATAGACCCGTTTTGTCCCGCTCACCATCATGCTGAACGACGTGATTTGCTGGGCCGTCCGCTGATCCAACGTAGTGCCCTGCGGGCAGCAACACTACGAAATAATAACATCAGGTTGGTACGTAGCCATAGGGGCTGGCTGTCAAAGACCGCACCACTAAGCACCCAGAGGACGGTTTGATACAGACGCCAGGGGGGGCGTGGCGAGAACAAGAGGTCGAGAAAAGCTGGCTCGTAGAAACGTTGGATAAAGGCTAGAAACGGGGCAAGCCCGCGGCGTAATTGTATTTCATAGCGTCGAAAGCGTCGGGCACTGAAGTCTTGCTGTTGAAAGGCTTGCTGAATTGCTACGGCCGCCAGTTCGGCGGAATGCATAGCAATAAAGACGCCAGTGGAAAAAACCGGGTCCACAAAGCCGGCAGCGTCGCCAATCGCGACCATGCGGTCAATTGCGACAGGGGAGATACGATACGAAAAGTTGGCTGCGCTGTGGACCGATGTCAGGCGTTGTGCGCCCTGTAGGCCTTGCGCCAAACTGGGCGTTGCCGCCAAGGTCGTTTCGAATAATGCGTCAATTGACCCTTCCCGTTGCTTGGCTGCTCTGGCGTGGAGCACACAGCCAATGCTATCGGTTCCGTCAGCAAAGGGTATCCACCACAACCAACCGTTTTCCACCAGATAAATACGGATATTACCGGCAGGGATGGCGGGATCGCGGCGTGTGTGTTTGAAATGGGCGAAGAGGGCCACTTTCCCGAGGTTGGGAAGGGGCTTTCGGGTTCCGAAACGCCCGCCCAGGAAGGTTGCCCGTCCACTGGCGTCCACCACTAGCTTGGCCTGCACGCTGTCTTGCGTCCCGTGTGGGTTGCGAATATGGACGGTGACGTGATGCGGATGGACGTCCGTTTTTTCAACCACGTGCTGAGGGTAAACGGTAGCTCCCGCACGACTTGCATGCTGCAACAATAAGGTGTCGAATTGAGCCCGCACAACATTGTAGGCGAAAGCTGGCTGCAAGGGAATATCTGAGAAGGTAATGGTGCGGCGTCCTCTCCCTTCATATTCGTCGTAGAACGTTGCGCCTGGCTTGACCATGAAACCTGCTTGCTGGAGAGTCTCGTGACAGCCAAGCCGATCAAAGATTGGCAGGTTAGCTGGTAAAAGTGATTCTCCGACACGAAAGCGCGGAAAGCATTCGCGTTCAAACACGGCGACATCTAAGCCGCTTTGTGACAACAAGGTGGCGACGGTCGATCCTGCCGGACCACCGCCGATAACTGCGACATCAAATTTTTGGCTGCTAGAGGGCATGAGCGGTTTCCCGATCTACAGCAGGCGTATGTAGGAGACGTTGATCGTAGAAGCGTTGAATGATTGGAGCAAGAACATCGTAGCCCATACGGCCCACAAGGCATTGTATGATCAGAGCAAGCAAAAGCACTGGCAGCAGGCTGGTGGCTAATGCCGTGGCGCAAATGCGTTGCCGGGTGCGCCGTATGGAGTTACTAGCGTCTCTCTTGCGGTGTGCAAAGAGACAACCAATTTGTCTTGGCCAGTAACGTAAACCGCGATAAGACAGGTAAGACGCAATGCTGATCCCATCCCGGATGGGACGAAATTGACTCTTTCGCTCGGCTTGATAAACGGTGTTTATCGGGAGTTCATAAATGTTGTAACCTGCCTGGGCCGCCTTGAGTAAACTTTCGCTTTCAAACAAAAAGCCGCCTCGTTTTATATCAAGTGCGTGTAGAATAGTGGCGGGATAGACGCGAAAACCGGATTGCGTATCTTGGACGTCGCAGTTTCCCATCCAGTTAAGCCAGAAGCTTGCCAGGCGAATGGCGTGTAGCCGGTGACGCGGGATGGTCGCCGCTGCTTGTAAACGCCCGCCGATGATCATACTGTCCGGCCGGCGATAACTAGCCGCCAGCAAACGCGGAATATCATCCGGGTCATGTTGCCCGTCGCCGTCTAGTGTCACAATGCGATCTGCACCGCGCTGCAAGGCTGCAGTGAGGCCTTGCCGTAGCGCGATGCCTTTGCCCCGTTGTTGAGAGAGTCGAATCACCTTAGCGCCCGCAGCTGCGGCGTGCTGGGCGCTATCATCGTCGGAAGCATCGTCTACCACGATTACCGGCACATAGGCGCACGCGGCAGCGACGATGGTTGCAATGGTTGCGGCTTCGTTGTGTACCGGAATGACAGCGATACTGCCATGCAAATGCGTCATGATTGGGCACGCTGTCGTGGCGGTCCGAGCAGTAGGACGGCCTGTGTTCCGCCACGTGCTAAACCGTGCACCATGATGGTTCGTTGGGCTGGCTGTTGCTCGTCGGTTTTGGCAAATCGTAGGTCGGAACGAATGGGTTGTTGTAGATAATCCAAGCTGGGCAGGACACCTTTGGTTAGGGTCACTGCTGCCGCCGCTACCCGGAAGGCACCGAGTCCACCGTACGCCCCGGTGAGATGGGTGACGGAAGTGATGATGGGGCTTTTGTTCCCAAACATTGTCGCCAGACAATCGAGTTCCGCTGTGTCATGTTGCGGCTCTCCGGAGCCCGACAGATAGGCCATGCCGATGTCAGCGGAGCATACAGCTGCGTCTTGTAGGACTTGCTTGAAGATTCGTTGGTTCATCTGATGGCGTGATGGGTAACGGCTAGGCCGCACGGCCAAACCGCCCCAACGGGCGCTGTATATTTCAGCCAGAATGGGCGCATTTCTGGCCTGGGCATGCGCGGTAGACTCGATCATCAGCGCCGTTGCCCCTTCGCCCAGGATGGGGCCATTGTGCCGTTGGTCAAAAGGCCGACATATCTCTTCTTGACCGTCGTGTGGTGACAGTACATTGAAGCGGGCGAGGACCTCATATAGGGTGGGGAATAGTTCATCGACGCCGCATGTAACCACCGCCGACGCTCGCCCCGCCCTGATTAAGTTTATAGCCCTGGCGACTGCCACCTCGCCCGCCACGCCCGGCTGATTTAGCGTTAGCATGGGACCCTTGATGCCTAAGGCTAGGCTTGCTGTGCCGGCCATTGCATTCATCACGGTGTTTGGAAACAATAGCGGGCTGAGGCCACGTGGTCCTCTACGCAGGAAACCTAGGTCAAAGGCTTCGGTTGAGCGTAAATCACCATACTCTGTTCCGAGCACAAGTCCCATCCTGGCCCGTGCTTCGCTTTCGGTCAAATTCGCATCGGCGATGGCTTCGCGACAGGCGATTGTCGCCATCAGGCTGATGCGGCTCCACCGCCGTGTCTCCTCCGTGCTAGGTAAATAGGCTGATGGAATCTCAGCCCCCAGATGGCGGCTTAGCTTGTCAGTCGGAAAACCGGCAATGGGACGAATGGCTGTGCTGTTGTTTCTAATGATGTCGGCGACCAGGGTATGCTTACCAACCCCGAACGGACTCACACAGCCAATACCCGTAAGGACGACCTGACAAGCCGACGTTGGTAAGGTGCCTGGAATAGTGGGCGTGAGATTGGATTGTACGTTGCAGGTCATGCTTGCCGCCGTGGGCTTGTCAAGATACGATGAGGGCGAAAGATTCGAGCGGAAGCAAGTGTAGCATGGCTTCCGGAAGCGGTCAAAGTATGGTCTGATGAGAAGAACGCCAGCGGCTTTGGCGCGAATCGCAATGCTTGGATTATCTGTCGTTAGAACATCGGAAAATGAGACTGACGTTCTGTCCCCCAAAGCCAAACGAATTGGACATGGCGTAGTCCACCGTACAGCAGCGGGCAGTGTGCGGAAGGCAATCGAACGGAATGTCCGGATCCGGCTTCTGTAGATTGGCCGTAGGCGGTAGAAGGCTGGCCTGCATGGCGAGAATGGTGGCGGTGGCTTCCATGGCGCCGGCGGCCCCCATGGTATGACCAATGAGGGATTTGGTCGAGCTGACCAGCACTTGATTTGTCTCAAAGACCTGTCTGAGGGCTGCCACCTCGGCGCGATCATTCTGCAACGTACCAGTTCCATGTGCATTGACATATACGATATCATCCGGGGCGACATGGGCACGCGCCATTGCCTCGCGTATGGCGCGTACAGCGCCTTCTCCGTCGGTGGGCGGTGCGGTGGGATGGAAGGCATCAGAGGTGATACTGCAGCCTACAAGGTCGGCCCGTATGGCTGCCCCTCGCTTGACGGCATGGCGTCGTGATTCCAGCACTAGAACGGCTGCGCCTTCACCAAGGGACATGCCGCGGCGGTCGCGGGCAAATGGACGGCAAGGTTGCGGGTCGAGCAAGCGCAAGGCGTTAAACCCCATAAAACAAAGGCGTGTAAGGGTATCAACGCCGCCCGCCAGTCCGATTTCTACCATACCGGTGTGGATCAAGTCGACGATTGTGACAATAGCTGCAGCACTGGAACCGCAGGCGAGGATTGGCGTTTCCTGGGGGCCACCGATATGAAAGTGGTGGGCAAGGGTTGCGGTTTGTGCGGTCGGCAACATACTGCGCAGCGCAGGACGTTGACGTCTGGTGTCTTGTTGGCGGTCGTGTCGTTCGTGCCACCTTTCTACCTCAAGCATACCACCCCCAGCGCCGCCGATGCTGATGGCTGCTGTAGCCAGATCATCTGCATGGAGGGCCGCGTCGCTGACTGCTTCCTCTCCCGCTGCTAGCACGAAACGATTGGCTCGCGATCGGTGGGCCGTTCCTAATGCCTGTACGTCGTTTGCCTTTATCTCACTGCCAATTTGTGAACGAAAGCCGTCGGTTGGAAAAAGGTTGATGGCTTGGATGGTGCATTGTCCTGCTGCAAGCCCTTGCCAGTAGCGCTGACAGCCCAGTCCGTATGGACTTATCACCCCCAAGCCGGTGACCACGACGTCGCGGTCGTTTTCCCCGTGATGGCGCTGTGTCATGCCGCTTCACCTTTGAAGCTTAAAACAAGTTGCGACAGCGTCTCAAGGGAGTAAAAATGATGCATCCACTCGTCCTCTGTTTCGTCGAAGGCTAAATCGAATGTATCCTCGATGCCGAGTAACAGTTCAATACAGTCGAGCGAGTCTAGACCGAGTCCATCTTTCAGCAAGGGATCATTCAGCGCCAACGACTCAACGCGCTCCGGCGGTAGCCTGAGGCGATCGGACAAGATTTTTTTTAAGCCGCTCACCACGTCGTTCTGTGTCACGATCAAACATCCTTATGGCTATTGTGTCTGAGGTTGGGCTGGCCAACGAAGAACTGCCCAGGCATCCCACCAGCGAGACATGAGAAGCACGTTTTCAGAGGTGCATGTTGTCAGGGACAATAAAAGGCCAATCAGAGCGCTGCTTGCCAGGCAAGTACCTGTACGTTCATTAGTGATGATGGTGCTGAGGTGGGGCCAGCATGCTTGCAGGCGTTGTGCGGTATGGCGTCCGTCATTCGTGGTGGGGGTGCAGAGACAAAGCACGGCCTCCGTCGGCGGTTCGAGAAAGGTTTTAATGAGGTATTCAGGCGTACCATTTCCTGCTTGATAGCCGATGTTGGCAAGCGCCATATGTGGCTCGATGATGAGACAAATGGCAGTTTCGACCAGTGGCATGCCGAGTAGCCAACGGCCCGTCGTATAGAGAGTTTCGCATTCGGCAAATGTTTCAACGCTAAGAATCAGAGCACGATCGCACTGATCGGTGCTCAGGAGAGTGGCGGCGTGCCACAGTGCTTCAACCCCGGCATTGGCGCCGCTTAAAAGTGATAGATAAGGGCCACTAATACCATACTGAATGGTGACTTCACCTGGCACTGCACTGGGCGCCGTATAGGGGAAGTAGGCGCCTTGATCATCGTTCAGAAAGGCCCAGTTGGCCGCCGCATAGGATGAGGCGCTGGCATAGATTAGGGCCGTGCGTGGCCCAGCCAGTTCGTCATGCGTCATGTTGCTATTGGCTAGAGCGTTTTCTACCGCGTTGACGGCCAGCACACATTCGCGCGTGGCGCGGCGCAGCCGGTCGTCGTGACGAACCGGTGTCGGTAGAGGCAGGATGCGGCGGTTGTCGGCGGCAGTACAGGCATTGTCGGGCAGACTCTGTAACCCATTGCCCCAGCCTGTTGTGAGGCTATAGCCTTTGATTCCCAACATCATTCTGCCCCTTCGAGGACCAAACAGGCGTTACATCCGGCGAAGCCTGCAGCGGTCTTCAGGCTGATCCGTGGACGGTACGATCTGGCGTGGTTAGGGACATAGTCCAGATCGCAGGCCGGATCCGGCTCGTCGTAATTGAGCGTTGGTGGTATTTTCCCGTGTCGCCAGGCAAGTAGACACATGATCGTTTCCAGAATGGCCGCAGCCCCCATCGTGTGGCCCATGTGCGCCTTGATGGAGTTGATGGGAATGCTGTACGCATGGGCGCCGAGCACTTTTTTGAACACGTGCGTTTCCACTCGGTCGTTAGGGGCGGTGCCGGTGCCGTGGGCGCTAATGAAATCGACCTCGTCAGGCTGTATGCCGGCATTTCGCATGGCGAGGCGCATGGCTTGTTGTAGGCCACGGCCCTCCGGATCGGGTGCGCTAATGTGCGAGCCATCGGCACAATTCGCGTAGCCTCGTAAATAGCCCAACGGTGTGACCCCACGTTGCCGTGCTGTGCTCGCCAGCTCCAGCACGACCAAACCTGCACCCTCGCCGAGCAACAGGCCGTTGCGTCGCTTATCAAAGGGTCGGACGACATCACGTGTTAAGGCGCGCAGACGATTAAAGCCGGTCATGACAAAGCGGCATAAAATATCCGCTCCGCCGGCAACAACCGCGGTAGCCGTTCCACTGTGCAGCAAGTCGGCGCCAATGCCTAAACTCGTTGCGCCGGAGGCGCAGGCCGTTGATAGGGAGATGACCGGTCCGGTGGCGTTAAGCCAACGTGCCAGATGTCGCGTTGGGCCATCATACGACGCATGCGCCAGAGCATGTAGATTACCTGGCTGGGCGTGGAAACGCTCGGCTTCTCCAATACCTCCCAAGGCGCTACCAACAACGAGGCCCAGGCGTGGTTTACTGGCGGGGTCATCGTGCAGCTGTGCCATATGGATCGCCTCATGGGCGGCAGTGATCAGAAATTGTGAGGCCCGACAAGTGGGTAGGGGACGCCCGTTTGGCGGTGGGGTTACCAATTGCTTGATTTCACCACCCTGCCCTACGCGCATGTCATGGGTGGCAAAGCGTTCAATTGGCGTGATACCAGAGACGCCATCGACTAAACTTGACCAGTATGCCGTCACCCCCTGGGCGATAGGGCTTACGACACCCATGCCGGTGATGGCAATGGCGTCATGCTTGGGTAGATTGTGTGTTCCAGAAGTCATAAAAATTAAACCACTGATCAGGCGCCATGCTGATGTAGCGCTCCAACATACCAATCATTTCATGCAGCGCCGCATCCTCTTGTCCACGTGACACGGCGATGGCCTGTTCAACAAAAATGTCGTACCGATCATCTGGGCGTAAAAGACAGAAGCATGGTAGTATTTGCGCCTGGGCCGCGGCGGCAAGCGTAAATAGGCCACCGGGAAACAACGCAGGCGCGTTAAAAAAGGGGGCGACGATATCACGCCGATGTCCGGTTGCACGATCAGCCTGGATAGCGACGATGGCGCCACGCCGCAGTGCCATGAGTAACTGGACAAAACTACCGCTGTGTTCATGGGTCACAAGGTGCAGGCCGTCAGGATGATTGCCTTTTCGCAACAGACGCTGTACGGCAGC
>JAPULM010000545.1 GCA_027294925.1 bacterium | reverse complement strand
GTCGCAAGAGAGGATAGCATGCCCCGGGTGCGATTTTGCCGATTGTAGTGGTGATCCTTTTCCGTCTCAGGTTAAATTTCGAAACATGTACCGAACCCTGTGAGGAGCCGGCAGGGCACCGTCTGGAAACTGCCCATCGTCGTGCGGACGGCCATGAATGGTTGGTCGATACAGATGCTTTGGTGGCGGCATTCCGTACGCAAAAATGATCTCAACATTGGCGATGGAGGTTATACAAGATGCCAAGATCCGTACGTGTTCTCCTTAGAAACGGTGATGAAAAGACTTTTGAAAATGCTGAGTTTCAAGTTGACCATCCTAACCGGATACTGACGGTGTATTACAAGGATTGGGATAATGAGCCGGAAGCATCGCAGGACAATTCCTCTAGCGTTGAGCGCGAAAAATTAGCTGATTTTTCCATCGATACCATACGTTTCTACGAGTATTTTATCGAGGAGTAGCCCTCGCCTGCCTGTGTCTCTTGCACATTTGCTCTGCTATCGCTTGTTTTGGTCGACAGAATAGCCTGTCGACCTTTCTGTTTATTACGTCTCGCTTATCTCATACCGTATCCAGATATTCTTAAGGTCGCTGCACCTCTCGCCTGCTTGGTTTGGCCTTACGTTGACGTTGATTATAAGACGCTAAAGCCGATGGGTAAGGGGCCGCGTCCGGCTGTACTGAGAATGAGAGGCGTTGCTTGCCCCTTATGCAGTGCTAGTTCTATCAGGAGTGAGAACGTCACTTTGGCGGCTGGCTCAGGCACTGTGACCTGCAGCGATAGGGCAGAAGCTAAATCCAGGCTGTGAATGGTCAACTCAAATACCCGAGAGGGTAGGTAGTCGATCAGACGCATACCACCTACTGGCGTGGTGAGTAAGGTTTCATCGGCTGTCCGACGCAGGCGATCTAACACGCGTGTAGCCGTCTCATGCACGGCCGCTAGTGGGTCGGCGCCTAGTGCCTTGCCGGCTTCACGGCCGCGCGCAGCCACCGCTGCCGGGTCGGCTAGCGCTGCCAGGGCGCGCAGGAAATATTCTACCGGGCGTTCCAGTTCACGTGTGGCGGCAGGGTTGTCCAAATAGGTTTCCACCGTTAACAAGGCGCGGTTGGTGTGACCGACAAGGTCTTGTACCGTCCATTCGCCCAGAGCCTGCTGTTTCCAGTGGTTGGCAGCAACTCGCCCGACAGTCTCTACAAACAGTGTTGCTGCTTGTTCGTATGCCTCTCGAATCCTCATGTTGTGCTCCGTCTTTTACCTCTATCGCGCTGTTGTTTAGAGAATGATCTCAAAACGCCTCGGGGCATCCGTTTGCCGAGACATTGTATCGATGCCTTAACGGATCCTATAACAATCTCTCTGTGGATAAACGTGTGTGATAGTTGTTAACGATTTTCCTCGTTGCATGTATCATTTAGGCGTCTGTAAGAGCACGGGTAGATGCCTTTGGGCAATAAATCGAACACATTACGGGCAAGTTGTGTTACAATAAGCATTCCTTCTATGGAGAGAGAAGGAAGGGCGGGCGTTGGGTCGGTTGGTTATCCCCTGGCCAGCCTCCCCAGCTCCACATGCCTGTACAATGGTAGGAGTATGCGGTCGCCTTTTGGTTCTACCCCACATGCCGCCTTATTTACCCTGCGTCAGATCGTATCCATTTAGTCTGGATAATGTTTATCTTGAAGACCTAGAAGTCGAGCGCGTTGAGGCCCTGGCTTATCCTTTGCCTAGCCTCTAGATGTCGTTATTTTGCAGCGATAACGGTGATTTCCACCCGGATATTTGGCCGCGCAAGACTAGCTTGCACACAAGTGCGAGCAGGGGTGTTGCCCGTGGCTACCCAGGCGTCCCACACCTCGTTCATGGCAACGAAATCTCGAATATCCGTCAGGTAAATCGTCGCCGCTAGGAGCTTGGATTTATCGCTACCAGCTTCATTGAGCAAGGCATCGATTTTACCGACTATATCACGGGTTTGGGCGGCTGTATCGCCGTTGGGATTAGCCGCCACCTGGCCGGCTAAATAAATCGTTTCGCCGTGGATGACCATTGAACTCATACGAGGCCCCGGGTTGATACGCGTGATGTCCATCGCAATTTCCTTTGTTTTGTATTTCTGCCTGGTGCAGGAAGGGGTAGCGTTTGGGTGTGACGAACGCCATCATAACCGTGTCGGCTGTGCGATGCAAATCTTGCCTGGCGAAACCTTTGATGAAAAAAAGCAGCTGGATGCAATTTGGCCCAGGCCTGCATCGTCTGCTGCTTGGCGAGATCGTCTTTTTTTTGTGCGAATCTCTCCTGGAATGAATGGCACCATATGCACGGTGTTCTGTCCGGTTGACTGTTTAGCCAAACATGGGTAGGCCATATAGATAGTATTTTGAGACGGTTCAACTTGAGCAGAATAGAACTCTTTGTTAAATCATTTATTTAAAGTTAAAAATTATATTATCTGGCTTTTTCTATAGCTAATGTAAGTTATAGTAAAAAACTATAACTTACATTAGCTTAATAAGTTATATAACTACTAAGATATTTTTAACGATCAAATTATTAATCTATAGCCTACAGTGAGAAGTCTAAGTACTGCAAAGACCAAGAGGAGCATGTCATCTTTAAAGTGAAATCTTAAGTCGATGGCAACTCCTAACCCGTTGCCGGGGGGGGGCTTGAACCCCAGTCTGAAGTATAGCGCTTTCATCTGGGTCGCTAAAGGGGCCTTGAGCTGATGACCTTTCGGAGATATTTTGGAATAAACGGTCCAAAGACCGGAAAAGGGTTGAGATTAGAGAAGAGTGCCCCGTGGGCAATACCTAACTGTATATTTGCGTAAGACGTCTTTATTAAGCTCAATCCCAAGTCGTGACTTTTCTGGTAGTGGTGCCATATAACTATCGGCGAAAACTTCGATGGGTTATGCCCGATCTTGATCTCCATTAATTGGAATCCTCGTTCCAGATAAGTGTGGGCCGTGTCCAGGGTGGTTTCAAGACCATGAAAACGTAGGGACAACGCATAGGCCTCGATACGGTCTCACGCGGATCACGTCCTCGCAAGATTGGCGCGATGTCTTCAATGATGGCCTGTGTTCTGAGGTATCGTCGCATAAGCCGGGCAGAAGACAAGGCCGGGTCTGTTGACGCCTAGGCTGGGTTTTGCCATCATACATACAGTATTATGGATGCTGTGGCCTGATTCCTGATGATCTTGCAAGATGGAGGCTCGGCATGGATATTCGTTTTGACGAAAAAACTGAACGCTTTCGACAAGATATACGTATCTGGTTGGAAGCCAATGTGCCAACCGCACCGATGCCAGCTGATCCTGAGGCTGCTTTTGGCGTGATGCGTGATTGGCAGGGTAAAATGTATGATGCTGGATGGGCTGGTATTCACTGGCCGCAGGCATACGGTGGGCGTGGCGCCACCTTGCTGGAACAAGCTGTGTTGCACCAGGAGCTGGCGCGTGTCAAGGCGCCTCCGATGGCCAATGGGTTGGGATTATTGATTGTCGGTCCAACGCTGATGGATCACGGCACCGAGGCGCAGAAGAAGCGCTATATTCCGAAGATTCTGAGCGCAGAAGAGATCTGGTGTCAGGGGTTTTCCGAGCCTAATTCCGGCTCTGATCTGGCGTCGTTGCAGACTCGTGCGGTTGAAGATGGCGACGACTTCGTCGTTAACGGGCAGAAGATCTGGACCAGCTATGCACAATATTCACAAATGTGTATTCTCTTAGTGCGCACTGATCCGGAGGCGCCCAAGCATCGAGGCATCAGCTATCTGCTGGTCGATATGCAGAGCCCGGGCGTGACGGTCAAACCATTGCGCCAGATGAGCGGCGGATCGGAATTCAATGAGGTCTTCTTTGACAATGTGCGAGTGCCCAAGACGCATCTCGTCGGAGAGCTGAATACAGGTTGGCGTATCGCCATGACTACCCTCACGCACGAACGGGGGTCGGCTTCGTTTGGCACCCAGGTGCACATTAAACGGTCACTTGATGATATTATTGATTTAGCTAAAAAGGTTACCCGTAACGGCCGCCCTTTAAGTGAAGATCCAGTCATGCGGCAAAAACTTGCCGCCGCATACATTCGCATTGATTTGATGCGCCTGAATAATTATCGCACCATGACCCGCCAGTTGAGAGGGGAATCGCCGGGGCCTGCGGCGTCGCTGGATAAGCTGTATTGGAGCGAAGCGCACCAGTGGCTACAAGAAGTTGGCCAGGAAATCCTTGGTCTGCATTCACAGCTCTCACCCGTTTCCCCCTACTACCCTACAGAGGTTGATTTGCACTTCGCTTTTCTGTTTAGCCGGGCGGAGACCATTTTTTCCGGTACATCGGAGATTCAAAAAAATATTATCGGCGAACGAGTGTTGGGTTTGCCGCGGGGATGATGGGTTGCCTTGATTGTTTGCGGTACAGTTTCGTGTGACCTTGCAGAGCTGTTTTTTGCCAAGGTATTTTGTCATTGCGCTTGGGCACAGCGTTAAGGGCCTATTGATCCTATATGTTTTTACTCTGTACAGTAGCGTTACCTATTGTTTTTTTAGCCATCTAGCTTGGCGGTCGCCTCAATCTCTGGGTGTCGCGGCAACGCTTTACGCGAGGTGTCAGCCTTGATGCGGATAGGGCTAATGTTGTGCATCCGTCATATAGCGGTTGTCATGCTGGTTGGTTCATAGGTGATGATGGTGTAGCGCCCAAAGGCCATGGCTGATCGTACCTCGGTGTCCGGAAAGGCTTGACGGGGATAAACTTTGAGGTTTGTTGGCGAGTCGCGTGAAGGAACAATTGATGGATGCGGACCAACGTGAACGGCGGATTCAGACTGCTTGCTTGTTGGTTTTGAGTGTGATTGCCACTGCGATGGCGCTTGTCTGGTTACGGCCCATTATGATTCCGTTTATTTTGGCCGTTTTTTTTGCCTTTGGCCTGGCACCGCTGATTGATTTCCAAATACAGTATATGCGAGTGCCCAGGCCGTTGGCCATCATAGCGACACTTGTATTTGGGGTGACTATGCTGGCTCTGATGGCCGGCTTGGTTTCGACTTCCGTAGCGGAGCTTGCGGCCAATGCCGACATCTATCAGAGGCAACTCAAGCGTCTCTTGGATGAAGGTACATCAGCTCTCCCCTTGCGGCGTTTTGGGGTACAAATAGAGGGCGCCATTGATTCGCTAACCCAACGCATGCTGCAGACGGTCGACACATTATTGGTTGACACCAAAAATGCCATCCTAGGGCTGTTATCGCAGAGTCTATTGGTGCTGGTTTTCCTGATTTTTCTCCTCGTCGGTGGCACTGCTCATGCACAGCCAAGCGGCGGTATTCTCGGTGAGGTTGAGTCGCGTATTCAACGTTATATCATGACCAAGGCCATTGTCTCAGCAGCAACCGGTGTGCTTGTCGGGCTGACACTCAGTATTTTGGGTATTGATTTGGCGCTAGTGTTTGCGCTATTTGCTTTCCTGTTGAACTTTATTCCGGGTGCCGGTTCGACGGTTGCGACCCTTTTGCCGCTCCCCGTTGTGCTGGTTAGTCCGGATATTTCGCCTACAACAGCTATCCTGGCGATTGTATTGCCGGGTATTTTCCAGTTCTTGATTGGCAGTGTCGTCGAACCTAAGATTATGGGCGGAACGCTCGATTTACACCCGGTTGTTATTCTCTTGGCCTTGATTCTCTGGGGGATGATCTGGGGCATTGTCGGCATGCTATTGGCGACGCCGATAACCGCAGTGATGAAGATATTACTTGAGAAAATGGATGTGACGGCGCCGGTTGCTGAGCTCCTCGCGGGTCGCTTGGATGCGTTGCGTTCTGACTGAGCGGCCGATGCTGGTCAGGGCGTCATAGTGGTTGAGACGAGATTGAGGGCAGACGCTTGGATGGGGTGTTGTTAATGGGTAGGCAGGTTGGGTCGTCAGACGGTCAAACATTCAATGTTTATCGGTTGGGGCTATTTGTACTTGTGGCCCTTGCATCAATAGGCTTGTGGCGGACACCAGTGCTTTACCCGCTCAAAATTTTCGTGGTGTTTATCCATGAGACCGGTCATGCACTAACCGCGGTATTGACGGGCGGAGAAGTGGTGGCGATGGTGGTTACACCTTGGGAGTCTGGCTACGTGGAGTATCGCGGCGGCATGCCATTGCTGGTTGCTTCGGCAGGATATCTTGGCAGTGCTGCGTTCGGCGGTGTCATGTTGTTGTTGTCCGGTCGAGAAACATGGGCTACCACCATATTTAGCGGTCTTGCACTGCTATTCGGCGGGGTTACGATATGCTTCGTTCGTAATGGGTTTGGCTTAATCTTTGGCTTGGCTACGGCAGCCGTCTTTGCAGGTTTGGCCTGGAAGCGTTTTCCAGGCGCCCATTATGGCATTGATGTTTTGGCTGTGATGAGCACCCTCTACGCCTTATACGACCTCAGCGATTTTCTTTTGATCGGGGCCCAGACGGATGCTGTCATCTTGGCTCGGCTGACGCATCTGCCGGCGTTTGTCTGGGCCATCTTGTGGAGCGTGGTGTCCATTGGCGTGGTCTGCGTTGCCGGCGGCTGGGCGTTGCGCAGAAGATGAAAAATGTTGTTTTTAATTTGAGAAACCATCGCATGTGTATGAGTGATCGGCCGACAGTTGATGTCGATATTTTTGTTGATGCACTGCCCGCCCATGTGTGGGCGGTGGTCACCGACCTTAACGGTATGGGGCATGGGAAAGTGTCTCGACAGTAACTGCATGCGAGCAGAGCTGATGGTCGCCTTTACAGGTTAACCTTGTTGATTGCGAGAGATCGGAGGATACGATGAAACTGGTGACATTTACCCATGATGGTAGAACCCGCATTGGTGCCGTAGAGGCAGAACAAGTGGTGGATTTTATGTCGGTTGGGAGTAATCTTCCAACCGACATGCTGGCTTTTCTTGAGGCTGGCGAGTCGGCCATCAATGCGGCCCGCGAGGCATGTGCTTCCGGGTCGGGTCGATTAGCGCTGGCCAGTGTTACCGTGGAAGCGCCTATTCGGCGTCCTCCTAAAATTTTGGCAGTAGGCTTGAACTACCGTGACCATGTGGAGGAAGTTGGGCTCAAAATGCCGGAAGTGCCGATGATTTTTAATAAGCAATCGACCTCGGCAATTGGTCCGCGGGATGCCATCCATCGTCCCGCAGCTTCCGAGGAATTGGATTATGAGGGCGAACTGGGGATTGTAATCGGCAAACGCTGCCACCACGTGCCGAAGGACAAAGCGGCGGGTGTGATTGCCGGATATACAATTGTCAACGATGTTAGCGTACGGGACTGGCAATTTCGATCGGCGACCACCACGATGGGAAAATCTTGGGACACCCATTGTCCGACAGGACCATATATCGTCACCACAGACGATGTACCGGATCCCCATTGTCTCGATCTGCGCACCTGGGTAAACGGTGAACTGCGGCAGGCTTCCAATACCATGAATCTAATTTTCGATTGCTTTGATATTATTGAGCACCTCTCTACCGCGTTCACTTTAGAACCGGGCGATGTGATCGCTACAGGAACGCCGAGCGGTGTCGCACTGGGGATGGACCCACGGGCATGGCTCAAAGCTGGCGATAGGGTGCGAATTGCCATTGATCAGCTTGGCGAGATCGAAAATCCGGTTATCGAAGAGCCTGACCATACGGTGCGCTACTGACTCCCGCTTGGTTGTGGACATATGCGGCGGCAATGGCGTGTGGTTCCTTTTAAGGTTAGTGGATGCGTTCCACCGGCATGTTGACCCAAGCGCTCATCTCATGTGGCGGGGTGACCACTTCGCCCTTGCAGACATGCGCCGGGGTGACCTGGTCTAGGCTGGTGACGCCTAATAGACCCATTTCACAAATCAGCTCATCTTGCAGAATCTCCAGCATGCGTACGACACCTTCTTTACCGCCTGCTGCGAGCCCCCAGCCTTGTAGCCTACCCAACGCTACCACGTCGGCGCCTAGAGCGACTGCTTTCAGCATGTCGCTGCCGCGCTGTACGCCACCGTCCAGAATGATGCGTGCTTTGCCGTTCACTGCCTGCACGATTTCCGCTAGCGTATCCATACTGCCTAGACCGTGATCAATCTGGCGTCCCCCGTGGTTGGACACCCAAATGACATCAACGCCGTGCTGTACGGCGATTTCGGCGTCTTCCGCGGTCTGCACGCCCTTGAGTATGAAGGG
This sequence comes from bacterium, assembly GCA_027294925.1. Next base: position 758 of record JAPULM010000545.1, on the reverse strand, counting down.
AAGTGCAGCCATTTCTTTGATGATGTCCATCGTTTCCCAGGTCAGCGAAGCCAAATGCCTGCGGTCGGGCGGCACACGCCGAGTGGGGGGCTGATAGCGCGTCATCATGGGGCGCTCCCGACGGCTGTAATGGGCCACATCGACGGTCAGCGTCAATGCCGCGTAGCCGGCTTCCTTGACACGGCTGATAATGTCTTCCGTCCACTTCATGTCGCCATGTACGTAGAGTTGGAAAATTTTCGGGGTTGGCGTCGCGGCTGCTGTTTCTTCCAAGCTCGGCTCGGTGACAGAGCTTACGGCATGCATGATGCCGAACTCCGTTGCCGCCTGGGTGGCGGTTGCGCCACCGCCTTGGGCGAAGACCTGCAGTGATCCGATGGGCGCCAGGATGGCCGGAATGCGTAGTTTTTGGCCCATGAAGGTGGTGGAGGTGTCGATGTTTGAGACGTCGACCAAAATACGAGGTCGAAAGGCGACTCGGTCGAAGGCGAGGCGATTACGCCTGAGGGTCGTTTCGGACGCCGAACCGCCTACTAGATAGTCCCAAGAGCCTTGGTCTAAGCGGCGGCGTGCTTCCTGGACAATTTCTTCATTGCTGACATAATCGCGACTCACGGTTAAATCTCCTCTATTACCGACTGATGGTGTGCGCAAGCATGTTGTGCCGGTTCGCTCGAGGCGCTTCGGTGGTGTTTTCGAGGGCCCCAACGGGATTTGTATCATAGCATACTGTGGGCTTGGAAAGGAACAACGGATGC
>JAPULM010000544.1 GCA_027294925.1 bacterium | reverse complement strand
TAAAGACTATTTAGGCGTCGTTGTCCCTGAGCCCCTAGCGTGAACAAAATTTGCGCTTTTGAAAAGAAAGATACTATCATTCACCGGCACCGCGGCGCGAGTTCGACACCAGATTGACGAGATCTCGACTATGCAACGTCCTGTATCAACCCGGTTTCAATTTACCCCGGACATGTCGATTTACAGACTGTTGAACGGCATGTGGCAAGTTTCGGGCGCACACGGGCGGATCGATCCACAGGCGGCCGTGCAGAACATGTTTGACTACCAGGATACCGGTTACACCACCTGGGATCTGGCCGATCACTACGGTCCTGCCGAAGATTTTATCGGACGATTTCGGCAACAACTGGCGGCCTCACGCGGTGAGGCTGCCCTATCCGACTTGCAGGCCTTCACCAAGTGGGTTCCGGCTCCGGGACCGATGACCCGTCAAATCGTTGAAAACAATATCGACATCTCACTGCGGCGGATGCGCGTCGAGAGCCTCGATCTGATGCAGTTTCACTGGTGGGACTACGCGGATACCCGATATCTTGACGCCCTGACCGAAATGTCTGATCTCCGAGAGGAGGGCAAGATCCGACACCTTGCGTTGACCAACTTCGATACGGAACATCTACAGCGTATTCTCGATCATGGTATTCGGGTGGTGTCGAATCAAGTTCAGTACTCTCTGATCGATCGGCGGCCAGAAGTCCATATGGCGCCATTCTGTCAGACCCACACCATCCACTTGCTGACCTATGGCACCCTGGCAGGTGGGCTGCTATCGGATGCCTATCTCGGGCAAGCCGAACCTCGCGGTGCGGCGCTCAATACGGTCAGCCTGCGCAAATATAAGCAGATGGTGGATACCTGGGGCGGTTGGGAATTATTTCAGGCCTTACTGCTCACCCTGAAACAGATTGCCGACAAACACGGCGTCAACATCGCCAATGTCGCGGTGCGGGCCATTCTGGACCGGCCTGCGGTAGCCGGGGTGATCATCGGGACACGGCTTGGCCTGAGTGATCACCGGGCGGATAACGCGCGGGTGTTCAGCCTCAGCCTGGACCCGGAAGATCACAGCCGGATTCAGGCCGTACTCGACAAGTCACACGATCTATACCGACTGATTGGCGATTGTGGTGACGAGTATCGCCGTTAAACGGACTTATATCGTCCCTATCCTCGCGACATTGGCAGCTGCCATTCCTCGCCACGCACCGATGGCTCGAACAGGTCATCCACCGACAGGTTAGTCTTCAGCATTCCCTGCCGCTGGGCATAGCGGATGAGCGTGCCAAGGTTCGTCCGATTGCTGGCATTCAAACCGTACATCCAGGGGTCCGTGCCCAGAATGGCTGCTTGCTCTTCCCAGGCCTCTCGAAACCAGGCGAGTGGCACCCGACGCGGATTTTCCATGCGCTGGTGGGCGATGTTTTTTGACCGTTCAAAGGCAATCATCAGGTTGATGGGAACCCAAGGGTGACGTTCAACGATTTCCCGTTTGATCGCCATGACATGCATGATTGGAAAGATGCCGGTGCACTGGAAGTAATCAACTTCGAGGGCTTTATAGTTTTCGAACAGGCGCTTGACGCGGGGGTCTTGATCTAAGATTGGTGTAATCAAATCGGGATGAATCACCCCGGCGAGCTCCCCTTCAGCCAGCATGGTTTCCACCCGCTTGCCGGGGGGAATACGTATCAAATGCAGGTTTTCGGGTGGATCGAACGGGACGACTTCTTCTTTCTCCGCATACCAGTTGACTTGTGTACAGGGCACGTCAAACTCGTCTTCTAGGATGCCGCGGATCCACACCAGCGCCGTCGTCTGAAAGGTTTTCAGGCCCACGTCACGCCCGATCAGGTCGGTGGGTTGGGTAATCCCCTGGCTTGTATTGATGAAGATAAAGCCATGGCGAAAGCGTCGGTGGAGAAACACCGGGATGGCCGTGAGATCTTCACCCTCGCCCTTGTCTTTGGCCACCAAATAAGACGAGCATGACAGTTCACCAACATCAAAGGCGCGGTGCCGAAGCATGCGCCAGTGGCGGGTTGAGGAGTCCATGTCAGTCAGCACAGTGAGCTCGATGCCATCGGGCTGTACCGCCCCCTCTTTGAGCGCACGGATACTCTCATAGTCTCCACACGCCAGGGTGAGATGCAGTTTGGTGGGCATATTGATTCTCCTGAGAGGAGTCAGCATGATTGTTGGATGGAGAAGAATTTTAAACGCATGCTTTTTTCATGTCCACCCACGTGCAGCATCAGATCACAGAGCTTCTCGGTCCACCCGACCGGTCCGGCCGGCCTGGTGAGGCACTTTTCCAGCAACTTATCAACGTCGTGCAAGAGACGCCGCCGATGATCGACGTTTCGTAACACCCACCTCCACACCGCCCTCTGTGCAAGCTTGCTTTCTCCGTTGCACGTTTGATTCATGCTGTACGTGATGTCATTTTCTGGTATACTGAACAAACGTTCAGTATATGCTGTGCAACAATCCTCTGTTTCTGTCACGTCGATTGCCTCAACCCTATCTACAGGGCGCCATCATGACGCCTGCCGCTTACACACCGCGTGATCCGAGCACCACGGTGCTCTACCAGGTGGTGGCCGATCATCTTGAAACCTTTCTGGCCACTATCGATGCTGATCCCACCGCCAAAGGCTTGCCCGGCTACGTCAGGGACGAATTTTACGCCTATCTGCAATGCGGCATCTTAGCGCATGGTTTTCTGAGACTGGGCTGTGACACCTGCTCACACAAAATGCTACTGGCCTTTAGCTGCAAGCGACGCGGCTTTTGTCCCTCGTGTGCAGGGCGGCGTATGGCGCAGACGGCGGCGCATCTGGTTGAGCAAGTCATTCCGTGGGTAGCGACTCGCCAGTGGGTCGTCTCGGTGCCGATTCCCTTACGTTACTGGATGGCGGCTTCCAAAGAACTGACGGCGACGGTCCACACGATCATTCGTAGGACCATCAGCCAGTATTACGTCAACCGTGCGGTCGAACAGGGCATCGAACGCAAACAGGCACAAGCCGGCTCAGTCACCTTTATTCAACGCTTTGGCAGTGCACTCAATGCCAATTTACATCTCCACATGCTCTTTCTTGAAGGCGTCTATGTGGATCGCTCAGAGCAGGGACACAAGCCGCACTTTGTCAAGGTTGAGCCGCCCAGCGATGTCGACATTGCCAAGGTGGTGGAGAAAATTAGCCAGCGCGTTATTCGCAAGCTGCGTCAGTATGGCTATCTGGAGCCAGGCATCGATGCACCTATTGCCACCGGCTATGATCCCCTGGCCGACGACGAACCCGAGCTTGCCCGTAGCATGGCAGCCTCGGTGCAGCAACGCATCGCATTTGGGGAGCGAGCAGGACAAAAGGTACGGCGCATTGGCTCGGGATTTGGTTACGAGGGCGATAGCCCTGTACTGAGCGGCACGCGCTGTGCGAGCGTACATGGATTTTCGCTGCACGCCAACACCGAGATTCCAGCGCATCGGCGTGACCAGTTGGAACGCTTGCTACGTTACACGGCCAGAGGCGCACTGGCTTTGGAGCGTCTGCATAAAGATGAAGGCGGTGATCTCGTCTACCATTTTACACGGCCCTGGTCAGACGGGACAATCGGAATCAAACTGTCGCCTTTGGAATTGATCGAAAAGCTCTCGGCACTGATCCCGCCACCGCGCGTTCACCAAGTGCGCTATGGAGGCGTGCTGGCGCCGCATAGTAACCTGCGAGGTGCGGTGCTTCCCACCCTGCGCCAGCAGGGCAGCGATGGGGACAACGCCAGTC